>NZ_JADPGO010000062.1:0-7751 GCF_015668165.1 Blautia sp. 1001283B150304_161114_C9
ATGAAATAATCCTGTCCTTTGGAAAGGGTAAAGTCAGCATATGGAATACTGCGCTCAAATGCACCGCCTACAGTTACGGTCTGGATGCACTGCAGAACCCCATTCTCAACATCATACCAGAACAGATTTGCCATAAGTCCTGCACAGGAAGCATCTGTCTTTACGGAAAGCACAGACGGGAAATCGAAAGCTCCGCTTCTTCCAAGATGGAAACCGAAATCATTCTGGTTTGTGGAGATCAGGCTGTATAACGCTGCCGGGATATATTCTGCTGTGTTTGTAACAGAAAGATCGGTATCTGCAGGTGTTTCTGTTGCAATGGAAATACCATTGATCTTCCAGATGAAACCATTCTCCATATCGAGATTCAGGGAAATATCCTTTCCTTTTATCCCGGATAAAACAGAGGCAGGAAGTACCTTGGCACCATTCAGGGTAATGGAAATGGTATCTTTTTCTTTGGAAGCCTTGATCAGATCATTGACAGCATCCCAGCCTTTCTTCTGGAAACTTCCCTCAATGTAAGGTTCCCCGTCACCAAGTTTACCGAGATTTTTTGTATCCTGATGTTTGCAACGCTTACAGGTGTAAGTTATGATTCCGTCGGTTTCGGCAGTTGGTTCTGTAGTGATAACGCCGTTGTCATAGTCATGGCCGTATGCGGAAATGGTGTATCCATAGGAAAGTGTTTTATTACAGTCTTTACAGTAGGTATCCCCGCTATATCCGCTGGAAGTACAGGATGGGGAGGAGTAGTAACGTCCTGCGGTGTGTTCGTGTGTACATTCCTCTCTGGTGATTGTGTAATTGATTTCTTCTTTTTGGTAATTTCCTTTATCGCTGCCATTGTAAATTGCGGTAGCTGTAATGGGGGTTCCAACTGGTAATTCTTGATCAGGATTAACATTTGTATCCCATTTCCAGGCGTCAGTAGGAAGAAGATTGGGAATGTCGCTGATCTTTTTATAGGACCATGAAACGTATTTTGTGGTTTCGGACGTATAGCCGGGTGCTTTAGGAGCAGGGTTAATCGTGAAAGTCCAAGAGCTATCTGTTAAATTTGAAATTGATGAATAGTAAGCGTTCTCTTCAATATTTGCCTTTACGGTATAAGTTCCTGCATCGACAGCTCCATTTGTTTGCGGAGTATTATCATCATTTTTGTAATAATCCCACGTAATGTTTCTCATATTTTGAATATTGCATTGTAAAGAGGCTGTTTTTGGTTTTCCATTATATGTTAAATTTGATGGCTCAGTAAATGTAAAGTCCTGATTTGTAATAGGTTGGAATTTCTGATTAGTTTTGTCAAAATAATAGGTCTGTGTTGTATTTCCGACAGAAATAGTATGTGTTTCACCAGTCAGCCATGCATACAGTTTTTTTTCATCAGGGTCAACAGCTATATGACTATATGGACTCCAAGGAGTATCGTCTATAGTTATTGGATCGTTTCCTTCATTAGGAATGGTGCAGAGATATACATTAGGACTGTGTTGGTCGTAGTTACCAGAGCTATCCAAATTCTTGTGAGGCGTGCAATCAATTTGAGCATTTACAGATCCACCGCTAATGGTAATTTTACTGCCGGTGTTCCCTTGCCCCCCGCCAATTCCGGCACCAGAAGTAGAAGTAGCAGTTACGGATCCACCGCTAATGGTAATTTCAGTGCCGGTGTTCCCTTGCCCCCCGCCAATTCCGGCACCAGAATCAGAAGTAGCAGTTACGGATCCACCGCTAATGGTAATGTCACTGCCGGTGTACCCTGGCCCCCCGCCAATTCCGGCACCAGAACCAGAAGTAGCAGTTACGGATCCACCGCTAATGGTAATGTTACTGCCAGTGCTCATAAAACCCCCGCCAATTCCGGCACCATAAGTAGAAGTAGCAGTTACGGATCCACCGCTAATGGTAATGTTACTGCTGATACTATTATAACTCCCGCCAATTCCGGCACCATAACTACTTATGGCAATTAATTCTCCGGTAGTGTTTGGAGAGTTATCTATTGTAAGTTTGGCAGCGTTATCTTTCTGTAAGGCTGCATTCCATTCACTGTTAAGCTTATTGATTCCTTCTAAATATATGTAAACTTGAGTTTTAACACTTCTTTGAATTTGCAGCGCCGGACCAGCAGATGTTTTGATATTTACGTTATCAAGATAAATGTTGATGTTGTCTTGCTCTGAAGTATTCTTTCCATCAACTACAATTCTATTTGCTGTTTCCTGCCTATTACTGCATGTGAATTTGTAATCTCCTGCCGAACTTATAGTATAAACTCCGTTTATGACTTCATTACTATTGATTAAGTCAATTTCTTTAATCCGTGCATTTTCCGCAGCAGCCATTGCCTCATCGGGGGCATCATTGAACTCAGGAATCTCTTCTGAACCAAATGCAGACAGTTCCTCATCTGTCTCTCCTACTGCTTCCTGCTCCTCATTGGTAAAAATCTCTGGAATTTCTTCTGACACTACATCCGGATTTCCGGGAGTAAATTCTTCCGCAAATATGGTCTGAAGGGGCATATTTGTAGAACACAGTGCAAGTGCCAGCATCCCGGCTAATAATTTTTTCCTCATACTTTTCACCTTTTCCTTTCTTTATACATGATCTTCTGCGTCTTGACTTTTTTGTCCTTTTTTTCTGAATTTGATACATAATGCGGTAATCACGACTGCCACAGTAAAGGAAATGACAGCCACCAACACATAACCGCCTGCGCCTTCATGCAGCAGAATTGTGCCGTACATTCCCGTGGCGTTTATTGGCTGGCTTTGCATGATTCCCATTGCCCCCACAAGGGACAGGAACAGCAGGGTACACAGAACGGACAGACGGCAGACTGTGCGCCGCTCCTGGCGGCGGTGGTATTCATACATTCGCTTTTTTACCAATTCGATACGCTTTTCTGTATCGTACATGCCTTTCAACCTCCTTCCACAAAAACAGTCTTAAAAGTTCTTTCACTTATATAGGTACAAAAAAAGCGAAAAACTCTCACCTGAAAATCAAATTTTTTCAAAAAAATTTGAGAGCTGCCGAAACAGCTCCCAAAAGAGAAAAAACAGGTTATATTATTGTATTGAACTGCGGAAAATCAGTTTTCCCGCTGTCAGGATCAGTACAGGCAGCAGATAAGCAATATACTGTGCTGCACCACCATAGGCGATCAGAAGATTATAAATTGCGTGAAAGGTGATTGCTGCTCCCAGCAGACCGCAGGTTCCGGCAATCTTCAGCCATGTTCTCTGCCACACATATGCAAGACCACTGCCGACAATGGCACCACAGATCACGTGCATGGCTCCTGTTCCAATACCCCGGAAGAAAATAAAAGAAAAATGACCGGCTCCGTTTTGGATCAGATAGCAGACATTCTCAAATGTGGCAAAGGAAAGAGCTGTGATCACAGCGGCATTTTTGATTCGCTCCGCTTTTGGCTCAAATATCAGCAGATAAAAGAGCAATGGCAGAAGTTTCATCACTTCCTCCACCACCGGGGCGATCTCTGTGGTAGCTGCAAAGGTGTCCGCTCTGTAAAGTGCAGCGAAAAAGGTGTTGATGTATGCGGAAAGCAGACATGCACCCATCCCGGCAAAGCAAAACAGAAAGAATTTTCTCTGCCGCTTTCCCATACACAGAGCGGCAATCAGCAGGGGCGAAGCCATGCAAAGAAATACATTTTCAATATATGTCATGCCTGCACCGCCTTTCCTGTGGCTGGCAGCAGCGCAAACAGGCTGCCTGTAAGCAAAAGATCAAACCAGCAATAGGGAGCGGAAATGGAATAGCCCGGCCACAGGCAGCCAGAGATCCAAAGAACATACTCCACCGCCACATAGCACAGTACCCCAATGTGGAAATACCGCATCTTACACGCTGTTCCCGTCTGTATCTGTGCATAAGCAAGACCCCGGATGGAATGATAAGAAACAACGATCATCATGCCACACCAGAGCAGATTGGAGAGAACATCCCCAAAGGTGCAGTAAAACACACAAAGCGGAATGCCAATCAAAGGGGCAATCAGGGCTTTTCGTGTCAAAAATCTTCTTTCCCCGGCAGAAGAAAGGGTGTATTGCAGAAGATAAAGGAAAATCACACTGGCTACCCAGCCGAACTCTGACACATAAAAGACCTGCGGTGTTTCAGAAAACAGAAGCAGATACAGCGTCCAGTAAAGAGAGCCGAGGGCAAAGCATCCGTAAAAGCAGGTCAGCAGGAAACAGGTCTGTTTTCGATCTTTCAGATACCAGATACCACTCAGACAAAAACCCAGCAGGGTGACAGCGAATTGAAAAAGATTACTGATCAGCTCCATCCTCATTGTCCTCCTTTTGTTCCTCCGTCTGCTCCTCTTTGTTCAGCTGGCGGATGCGGAAGCACAGAATAGTCACGCAAACGCCGAGAATAAAAGCCAGCAGTCCGATTACCATATATCCCAATGCAGTGCCGCCGCCTAAAATTGTTGCTGCCGTTTCGAAACCGGAAGAAGTACCGGGCGTAATCTGTCCGACAATACCGGGCATGGCAAAGGAAACCCCAACGATCACTGCAAGACATGCCGCTATGCAGAATGCGGAGACAATCTGTCTGTACCGCAGTCTCTGCCGTCGTTCTTTTTCCTCAATACGCCGTTTTACCTCAGCAATCCGTTCCTCATTTTTCAACATCTGTAATACCCTCCCGTTGCAATAATCCACGTAAACGCTCTTTTCCCCGGTACACCATATTTGTGATCTGCTTCACACTTTTTCCCATGACCTTAGCAGCCTGTTGATAGCTCATACCCTCAAAATAGGTCAGATAAAGAGCCTCCCGATAATCTGAATTTAACTCGTCCATGCAGAGATGCAGGATCTGATTTCGTTCCTTTGTGCGGATGACCTCCTCCACCAGTGTCTGCGCCTCCGGTTCTCTGGTCAGGTCGTCAAGACTGAAGATAATCCGCCGTCTGCTTTTGTGGCGTAAAGCCATGTGCCGCGCCGCTTTATAGAGATAAGCCTTAAAACATCCATCCCGGATGCGGGGCTTTTTCGTAAACAGCCAGGAAAAGGTTTCCATCATTAAGTCCTCCGCTTCGTGGACATCATGCAGATAACCATCGATGTATAAGGTCAATGGGTCGCCGTATTTTTTTATCAATAGTTCAAGTCCTGTCTCGTCACCGCTCAGATATTGCCCATAAAGCTCTCCATCAGTAGCCATACCGTTCAATTCCTTTCCCCATATTACTCCTCTGTTGTCAGGTGTAATCTCCGGGCTTCTTTCCTTCGTTCTTTTGATAAGCATAGTATACTTTTGTTTACAAAATACGTCAATTGTTTATAGCAATTCTACAAAATAATGAGAGCCACGGTCTGCACTCTGATTCAGAATACAAGACGTGGCTCTCCTGATCATAACCGGAAATATAAAACTGCGGTCTTCAGTTCATGAGCAGATGAATATGATCCGGCATAGCTTGAATGCTGATTCATCACATCGCCCCTTACAAGCAAGTCCCACTCACTGCTTATTGCTCTTCGCAATAGAAGCAGTGAGTGGGACTTACTTGATTCGGTTAAAACTTTATTTAGCCTTTATAGCCCAGCGCATCTTTGTGGAACGGGCTCTTGGGTTCTGTGTGCACTCTTTGGCTGAGGGGCGGATCACATCTTTTGCATAGTCTGAGTAGATTCCCTCCTTGTATCCTGCTTTAAGCGCTTTCTTTACCAGCTTGTCCTCACCGGAATGAAAGGTAAGGATTGCCACTCGTCCGCCCGGACGCAAAGCATCCGGAAGCTTCTCCAGAAATTCATACAGTACTTCGAACTCATGGTTGACATCAATACGCAATGCCTGGAAGGTTCGCTGGCAGGTTTTCTTAATTGTCTCTTTCTTTTCTTTTTCAGGAAGGAAATCAAGAGTTTTTTCGATTACCCGACGCAGTTTTGTGGTAGTATCAATATGATTTCCCCTGCGGATCTCATCGGTAATGGCTTTGGCGAGTTCCTCACAGTATGGTTCATCGGAATTTTCACAGAGCATTCCCGCAAGCTCTTCTCTGGAAATGGTATCCAGACGCCGGGCTGCACTGATGCCGGCTTCCTGATTCAGGCGCAGATCCAGAGGTCCGTCTGTTTTAAATGAGAAACCTCTTTTGGGGTTATCAATCTGCATGGAGGAAACGCCGAGGTCTGCCAGAATAAAGTCAAATCCTCCAACCTCTTTGGCAATCTCATCAATGGTGCAGAAATTCTGAAGCTTTACTGTCAGCAGTTCTTCCCCGAATCCCTGCTCTGCCAGACGTTTCTTTGTTTTGGCAGATTCCTCAGGGTCTACATCTGTTGCATAAATATGGCCCTTGCCATTCAGGCACTGAAGCATCGCTTTCGTATGGCCGCCATAGCCCAATGTGGCATCAAATCCGGTTTCTCCCGGCTGGATATTAAGAAAATCAAGGATTTCCTTAACCATAATGGAGATATGCATTCCTGCCGGGGTATTTCCTTTCTGAATCACGTGTTCAATGGTATCTTTATATTTTTCAGGCTGTAATTCCTTGTATTTCTCCTCGAATTTCTTCGGATATTTTCCTTTATAACGGACACGCCTTTTATGTGGTGTCTGGTTCTGGTTTTCCATAAAATCCGTTACTGAAAACTTATAAAAAGTTATAAACTTCTATGTTCCATTCCTACTTCAACGAGTATGCTTTTGATGATATAAATATCAATCTACTCACAAGTTCTTGTACTCTCCATAGGCGTAAATTCCGGACTAACGTATCCGTACATATTTGCATTAACGTTTCAGTGTCAGCTTGCAAATTGTTCTCCATAAGTCTTGAGATTTATAGATGCCTGGAAGTCTCTGTCAATCATATTCCCACACTCACATCTATAAACTCTGTCAGATAACTTCAAAGCTTTTTTGATATTTCCACAACAGCTGCAAAGCTTTGATGATGGATAAAAACGATCAGCCACAATAAGCTGAATCCCTTTATCGCTGCATTTGTATTCGAGCTGTTTTCTAAACCAAAAAAATCTCTGTTCCTGGACTGCTTTGGATAAATGTCTGTTTTTCATCATTCCGCTGACATTCAGATCTTCAATACATATAAATCTTGGTTTTCGATTTATGATCTCAGATATGGTCTGATTCAAATAGTTTTTACGGATATTTGTTAATCTGTGATTTCGTTTTAATAAAAGTTTTTCCTTTTTGATTACATTATTTGTTTTACAGTAACTTTCTCCTTTTTTATTTTTCTCGTAAGAACGAGAGATACTGCGCTGTAATCTGCGCTTCTGTTTTTCTAGTTTCTTTACTTTCTGACTCTTATTGATGTTCTTATACTTAGTTCCATCAGAACAGATCGCCAGATCTTTGATTCCCAGGTCTATGCCGACTCCGTCATCATTAAGTGTTTCCCTGCAGTCAGGAAATTCTACACATACACTGATCCACCAGTTCAATCCGTCAAAGGATATTCGCGGATTCATATATTTAGCATCTGTCGGAATCCTTCCATGTTCTGCAAGTCTTACCCAATTCATTTTTTGCTTATTTGCCTTCCTGCTGGAGGAAAAGCCTTCAAATTTAACGTGGGTATTACTGAATCGTATCTTAACGTTGTCCTGATAGAACTTCGGCATTGACCTCTTTTTTGACTTGAATCTTGGGAATTTCTGCAAACCTTTGAAAAAATTCTTATAAGCAGTACAGGCATCTTTGATCGCCTGTTTGGTTACATTATT
>NZ_JADPGO010000063.1:0-7686 GCF_015668165.1 Blautia sp. 1001283B150304_161114_C9
AAATAAGCCCGCCAAAAGGCGAGCTTATTTAGAATGCTTGTTTATAGGTTATCGCTGAACTACGTTTTCAGGACAGCTCCTTTCACTATTTGGGGGCGAAAAGCGCCACCATATATCATAAATGATGGGTTCAAGGGAAAAATCCCTTGCTAGAGCGTGTCTGAAAAATAAAAATTGCACAAAACGCATGTTTTATTTCCCTTTTTCATGATAAAATAAAGAAAAAGGGGTGTTCACTATGTTGAGACGATATGAGTTGACTGATGAAGAATGGCTTCGCATTGAACCTTTATTACCTCCTGAAAATACTGGAAAACAAGGACGTCCGAGGAAGATGGACAGATTATATCACGAGAAATGATTGAGCAGTCCATTGACGATGGTGAAGCTTACCGCATTGTACTTGATGGCAAAAAAGTAGGCGGTGTTGTGATTAAAGTCGAGGGTGAAAAAGGCGACCTTGATCTTCTTTTCGTTGCGCCATCAGTTCATAGCAAAGGCATCGGGTATGCTGCATGGTGCGAAGTTGAGAAGTTACATCCAGAAGTGAAAGTTTGGGAAACTGTAACGCCCTATTTCGAGCAGCGGAATATCCATTTTTATGTGAACAGATGTGGTTTTCACATCGTAGAGTTCTTTAACAAATATCACCAAGACCCCAATGATCCGGAAATGAATGCTGAAAAGCAGGACGAGCAGTTTCCGGACGGAATGTTTCGGTTTGAAAAGGTTATTCGGTAAATTTATATTTGATAAAGGAGATGGCAAATATGTGATGGTCTATTGGGGGCGGAATCATAATCTTTGCGTTAGGTATGTTTATCTTCTTAAAGCCGGGCTTAATATGGAAATTAACAGAAGAATGGAAATCTTATCGTGCAGATGAACCATCTGAGTTCTATTTGAAAGCCACAAAAATCGGTGGTGCTTTATTTGTCCTATTTGGAATTATTATGATTATGCTTCCATTTATTTTGGAGTGACAATTCCGGTTTGCAGAATACTACTTGTAGGACTTGGTTTCCACTGCTTTTTTATTAAAGTGTAAAGAAAAACTGCGCCATAGCCTTGACAGGCCATCGCGCAGCGATTTTGTTCAATTGGAAGTTATGGTTTTGACTTTTTCCGAATAATCAGCTTTAGGATAATACATACGACCATCACAACAGCCACCAAGGCACCATCCAACAGCAACTCTGTGTACCACGGTGCAGACTGTATGGCATATAAATTTGGGTAGGTTTTAAAGTGCCAGAACTTATAAATTCCGAATCCAATGAAAACTCCTATTGATGAACCAATAACGATGTTTAAAAAACAATTCAACTTTCTCAGCATGGCAGTGCATCCCTTTCCAAATTCCCGATTTGTACTTATTTCTTAAACAGCTCAGAATGTGAACCAAGGCGATAAAGCATCAAAACAAGAACATCTCCACAAATCTCATAAATAAGCAGCCAGTCCGGTTCGATGTGACACTCACGCGTGCCTTTGTAGTTTCCTGTAAGGTCATGATCCCTGTATTTTGCATCCAGCGTACCGCCATTCGCCAGAATACCGATTACCTCAAACAGCTTATCAAGATTTTTATTTTGCTTTTTGGCAAGCTTCAAATCCTTTTTAAACTGATTGGTAAACTGAATGTCGTATTTCATACGTCGAGAGCTGCCTTAAGCGCATCCATACTGGAATAACGCGGAGCAGAAGGATCCTTCATCATTTTTCTGCCTTCCTCAATGGCAGTGGCTGTTGTATCATTCGGTACTTCCAGTTTTAATTCAAAAGGAATACCATGCTCACGGATAGCGGTTCTCAGGAACATGTTTACAGCAGTTGTCATATTCAGACCAAGCTCATTGAAGATTTCCTCCGCCTGGTCCTTGATTGCCTTGTCTATACGAATATTTAAATTAGTTGTTGCCATACAGAACACCTCCATTCAAGTATAGTATATTCAAATATGTGCCTAATGTCAACACATTGTCATTATATAAGATATATATGAAAAACTGAAATAAATACTTTCTCCCCCAAATTATGCCTGTTTTGTTAAAAAACTTGATATCTGTTGTCCAAGAAAGAAACCAACCTGTGGATATAACTCTTGGATTTCCTGACATTTTGCCTCAATCATTTCCGGTTCATCAGCCCAGATATTTTCATATATTTTGAAAGCTCTTTTAAAATATGTTTTGGCTTGCGGAAGATTGGCAGTCATCAGATAAATGGTTCCAAGGGCTACCTGAAAATCTAGCAATAATGCCTGGTCAGAGTCAGTGCCAATGCTTTTTGTCTTTAACAGATCCTTTAATTCCTGAATGATTACATTCATACCTTTGTGGTAGTTATAGTTATCCATGTATGGAAATTTAACCACACAGACGATAGGAAAGTGTGGGGGATTTCGCCTGTGTCATGACACAGGCAGTGCTTGCTACTCTTGATTAGTTAAAGGTTTTTAACTTTCCTGATTTTAAAATAATACCGATCAATAATATCCTGCAATGTAATGGATTTCATTTTTTCATCTACCATATTTTGAATTTCATGATAGAAGTCCCCAATAGCGAATTGAATGTTGATACCGATTCCACAATCCGGATTGGTATCTGTGTCCAGGTGAAGCAGCGGCTTATCGCCCTCTACGGCTCGGTAGATGTCATACATATTGATTTTATCTGCCGATTTTGCAAGAGCGGCATTCGCATGACCTTGTGTATTGACAACAATGCCTGCATTTTTCAGGGTTGCCATAAGCTGTCTGACATAAGCCGGGTTTGTCTTGATACTTTCTGCGATTTTTGTGCTGGAGAGTTGTTCGTCATCTCCAAGAGCAATAAATATAAGAATATGAATGGTGTCACTAAGCTTTGTGGAATATTTCATTTGTCACCTCGAATTTTCTTCTTGCAATTTTTAAATTTACATGATAATATGATTTTAATGCTTGATGTAAATTTAATTTTAACAAGTAAAAAAATAAAAGTCAAGCAAAATAAAAAGTGTGGAATCTGATATAAAAAAGGAGATAAAGTGGTGTATGCAAAAGGAGGAACAAGTCAGTTTTCTGGCGGGAAAGGAAATGTGGTGAAGATGAATGTATATCAAGAGATAAGCCAAATCATCAAAGAAGCAGATGGTATTTTGATTGGAGCCAGTAATGGTTTGTCTATCGCAGAGGGATATAATATTTTTGCAGATGACGCATGGTTTCAGGAAAATATGGGAGATTTCAGAGAAAAATATGGACTGCGTTGTGTTTTACACGGATTTTCAGTGCCAATGAAGGTAGAAGAAAAGTGGGCGTTTGTAAGCAGACTTGTTAAGGCAAAAGCTATGCAGGATGAGCCGAGTGAGATTATGAAAAATATCTATGCACTAGTAAAGGATAAAGAATATTTCGTAGTAACTTCCAATGCGGAGGATCATTTTGTGCCGGCAGGTTTTGAGGCAGACCGTGTTTTTGAAATGGAAGGGAAATTAACCCAAATGCGGTGCAAGAACAGATGTCATGACGAGGTCTATCCTAATCAAAAAGCAGTTCTCGCCATGACAGAAGAGGAAGTAAACGGAAGAGTACCCAAAGAGTTACTGCCGAAATGTCCAAAATGCGGTGGAGATATGGAAGTAAATTGGGGTGAGATGTCCTCGTTTACAGAAACGAAAAATTGGAAGGAAAAGGCTGCCCGTTATCAAGAATTTATTCAGAATTTACATGGAAAGAAGCTGGTAATTCTGGAATTTGGCATTGGTTGGAGAAATCAAATGATTAAAGCTCCTTTGATGCAGCTTGCAGCAGTAGAACCACAGGCAAGATATATCACATTTAACAAGGGCGAAATTTACATTCCAGAGGAAATCAAAGAAAAATCCATCGGTGTGGATGGTAATCTTACGGTAGCGTTAAAGGAAATCAGAAAGGGAAGGATAGACTAAGTAAGGTGGTTAAAGATATTACAGTTGTGAGATAGGAGAATGAAAAAAATGAGCTGTTATGAAAATTTGGTAATGAAAACACAAATGAACTATTCCAGACACTATAGTACCTATGCATCCGGCGGTACTGCTGTAGTGTTGAGCAAACAAAAACCACTTCCTTATGAGGAACAGATTCAGGAATTTGTTCGCAGAGTGCAGGAGGCAGAGTGTATCATAGTAGGCGGAGCATCCGGTTTATCAGCGGCTGGAGGTGGTGACTTTTATTATAGTGATACCCCTTCTTTTCGTGATCATTTTGGAAAATTTGCAGATAAGTATGGATTCAAAGGTGCTTTTAGCGGCATGATGCATCGGTTTTCTACAAGAAATGAACACTGGGGATATGTGGCAACCTTTTTAAATACTACACAAAATGCCCCTATCAGAGAGCCATATCTGGATTTGGATAGAATCTTGCAGGGAAAGGACTTTCATATCTTAACGACTAATCAGGATACACAGTTTGTAAAGATTTATCCGGAAGAAAAGGTCAGTGAGATTCAGGGAGATCATCGTTTCTTCCAGTGTTCCCAGTGCTGTCAGGATGAAACATGGGATGCCGTACAACCTGTGGCAGATATGATTGCGGCTATGGGAGAGGGGACAATGGTGCCGGATGAACTGATTCCTCGCTGCCCTCATTGTGGTGCGGAAATGTTTCCGTGGGTAAGAGGATATGGGAATTTTCTGCAAGGGAAAAAATACGAAGAAGAATATGAGAAAATCTCAAAATACATTCAAAAGAACAAAGATAGAAAAATTCTCTTGATAGAACTTGGAGTAGGGCGCATGACACCGATGTTTATACAGGAACCGTTTTGGGAACTGACAAACAGTTTGAAAGATGCATATTATATTTCCGTAAATTCAGAATATCAGTTTTTGCCGGAATTCATTGAAGATAAGGGGATTGCTATTTTGGGAGATATAGGAACAGTGTTAAAAGATTTGCAGAAAGCAAAAGAGGAAAGTGCATTTGTATAGGATACTTGTTCTTGATATTCCACTTGATGGAAAAACATTAGAATATTGATTGATACAAAACTGCACTCAGGGATATTGTGGGTGCAGTTTTGCATTAAAATTATCGATTACGATACAGTTTCTGATATGCAGTAGGTAATATCTGAAATATATCTCGGAAAGCCGATGTAAATTTACTTTGGCTTTTATATCCCACAGTGGCGGCAATTTCCGAAATAGATTTATCTTCCTGCAACAGCATATTCGATGCCAACTTCATACGGTATTCTTTCATGTAAGAAGCGATGGGCATTCCATAGACTGCTTTGAAAACGGATTTCAAAGTAGTGGTGTTCATCAGGTACTGTTTTGACAACTCTTCAATAGTATAGTGGCGTTTTAGGATATGTTCCCGTGTACGAAAAATGGGCATTTTATTGTTATTTTGAAAAGCTGCGAGGCGTTTCAGGAAGAGCAAACTGTTGAAGTCAAAAAGTGGCTGGGAGCGTTATATTTAATTCACTTTGGCAGGGTGATATGACTGTATGGATCAAGGTTGGTTGCAACTTCTGACTTTTATAGCCGTAATCCTTTAATATCTTTAATGCGTGATAAGATCATATTGCAACTGCAGCTGATAATGCCAGGCAGTGTATCAATGACATTGTGCAGGAAGTATTCCAGTTCATCACCTGATGAAGCAACGGCATGTACATGAAGCCTGTCTCTTCCTGTGACACGGTAAATCTGTGTGACTGTATCATTTTTGTACAATATATCTGTCACCTGCGCCAGGTACTCCGGTTTTGTTTCAATTTCAAAATAGCATGATACAGCCCCACTGATTTTTTGCGGATTAATAATTGTTGTATATTCTTCGATTACGCCTCTTTTCTCCAAAGCCTGGATACGGGCTTTTACTGCCACTCTGGAAATACCGGTTTCTTCACCGATATCAGAGTAAGAGATACGTGCGTTTTCTATAAGCAGCCGGATAATCTTCTGATCCAGCTCATCTAAACCGTCCAGGTACATAAGTTCCCTCCTGTAAAATAATATAAAATAATATCCATCTGATAGCAGCTTTTTTCAATATCAAATATCATATCATTTATATTACTAAAAGTAAACAGCAGCTTGACTTATTTGCTGTAACTACATATAATTATTACGTAACGAAATCTTAAACTTACATTTTGAAAATACAATCGTGATTTCGGATAAAAAGCAGGAATTGATGGAGGAAAATGAGAATGTCAAAAGATGAATATTTAATCACAGATGCCCCTCTTAAAGCACTGACTGTTTTTGCAATGCCTATGATTCTGGGCAGCTTCTTTCAACAAGTATATAATATGGCTGATTCCATTATCGTCGGTCAGTTTGTGGGATCCTCTGCACTTGCGGCAGTTGGAGCCTGTGCCGCTTTGACCAATGTTTTCATCTGTGTGGCTTTGGGAGCCGGTGTAGGAGCAGGTGTACTTGTGAGCCGCTATTTTGGAGCCCAGAATTATAGCAAAATGAAAACAATTGTGTCAACATCGTTGATCAGTTTTCTGATTCTGAGTATACTTCTGGGGGTTTTTGGTTTTGGCTTTTCTCATTTTATGATGAGTTTATTACAAACACCTGCTGACATACTGGATGAAGCGGTACTGTATCTGCGTGTTTATTTTGTGGGATTTCCCTTTCTGTTTATGTACAATATCCTTTCAACGATGTTCAATTCCATCGGTGAATCGAAGATTCCGTTGGGCCTTTTGATATTTTCTTCTGTTTTGAATATTGTTATGGATCTTTGGATGGTGGCAGGTTTAGGGCTGGGTGTGTTCGGTGCCGCCCTTGCAACTCTCATTGCGCAGGGGATTTCCGCAGTGTTTTCGCTTTTGATTTTCTTTAACCGGATGCGTCGATATAAAAGCCGCTTTAACTGGTTTGACAGGCAGGAGTTACATTCCATGCTTCGTATTGCAGTACCATCGGTTCTTCAGCAATCCACAGTGTCAATTGGTATGATGATCGTACAGGCGGTTGTAAATCCCTTCGGTACACAGGCGCTGGCAGGTTATGCGGCAACCATGAGAGTAGAGAATGTTTTTTCACTGATATTTGTATCCATTGGAAATGCGGTTTCGCCCTATGTTTCCCAGAATCTTGGAGCAAAGAAAATTGAACGTATCAAAAAAGGATACCATGCTGCACTGGTGTTGGACCTGTGTTTCGCAGTCCTTGCTTTCATAGTCATTGAAACACTGCACACCCCAATTTCTTCCTTATTCCTTGGAAAAGATGGAACCGCTCTGGCATATCAGGTGTCCGGGGATTATATGAAATGGCTGGGATATTTCTTTATTTTTATGGGTATTAAGATGGCAACAGATGGAGTTCTTCGTGGACTTGGAATTATGCGGCCGTTTCTCATTGCCAATATGGTAAACCTTGCCATTCGGCTGTCAGTTGCCTTGATTTTTGCACCGCGTTATGGAATTGCATTTGTCTGGCTTGCTGTACCGGCCGGATGGCTTGCGAATTTTCTAATCTCCTATGGGGCACTTAGAAAATCATGGCCGGTTGATGAAGGAGTTTCATTCCGGTAAATTTCTTTTAAATTTTGATGGGAAGCTGGATTTGTATGTTAAGAGGTATATTTTCGTTACTGTTCACTGGCCAA
The DNA here is from genome assembly GCF_015668165.1 of Blautia sp. 1001283B150304_161114_C9. Classification (NCBI taxonomy): domain Bacteria; kingdom Bacillati; phylum Bacillota; class Clostridia; order Lachnospirales; family Lachnospiraceae; genus Blautia; species Blautia sp. 1001283B150304_161114_C9. Next base: position 7,613 of record NZ_JADPGO010000063.1, read on the forward strand.
TGGTATTTAGATAAATAAAGCATATTCCGGAGATTACTTGACATTTAAAAAGAAATGCCTTGAAAAATTTATGA
>NZ_JADPGO010000064.1:0-6683 GCF_015668165.1 Blautia sp. 1001283B150304_161114_C9
GCAGAGATTGAATCCCGTCAGGCACTGAAAGAGGCTTACCGGTCCGCAGAAAATGCAAATCGTGCGAAAACAGAATTTCTTTCCAATATGTCCCATGATATTCGGACACCAATGAATGCCATTGTGGGTCTGACTGCAATCGCAGGAGCAAATATTGAGAGTCAGGATAGAGTTATTGAATGTCTCAGTAAGATTACAGAATCAAGCCGTCATCTGCTGGGGCTGATTAATGAAGTACTGGATATGGCACGTATTGAAAGCGGAAAAATGACGCTGGCACAGGAAGATTTCAACCTGTCAGAGCTGGTGGATAATCTTATTACGCTTACGAAACCGGTGCTGGATGAACATAAACACAATTTTGATATACACATCAATCACATTGAACACGAGGATGTCTGTGGTGACAGCCTGAGAATCCAGCAGGTGTTTGTGAATCTGATGAGCAATGCAATTAAGTATACACCGGATGGCGGGAATATTATCTTTTCCATAGAGGAAAAGCCAAATGGATTTTCGGAACTTGGATGCTATGAATTTACGATTGAGGATAATGGGATCGGTATGTCACCGGAATTTCAGAAAATCATGTTTGATCCGTTCAGCCGCGCAGATGACCACCGGACAACCAAGGTTCAGGGAACCGGTCTGGGAATGGCAATCAGCAGAAATATTGTGAACCTGATGAATGGTAATATTAAAGTGGACAGTACCTTACATAAGGGAACCAGAATTACGGTAACAATTTATCTGGAGCTTCAGGAAAAAGAAAAAGAACAGGACAGATATCTGATGAATCTGCCGGTTCTGGTTGTGGATGATGACAAGACATGCTGTGAAAGTACAGTTGCCACACTGAAGGAAATCGGTATTGCAGGCGAATGGGTTCTCTCCGGCAGAGAAGCCGTTGAGCGCTGTTATGCACGTCATGAGCTAAAAAATGATTACTTTGCTGTTATTTTAGACTGGAAGATGCCGGATATGGATGGCATAGAAACAGCCAGACAGATCCGGAAGCGAATAGGTAAAGAAATCACCATCATTGTACTGACATCTTATGAATTTAGCGAGATTGAAGAAGAAGCAAAGGCGGCGGGCATAGATGCTTTTATTGCAAAACCGCTGTTCCGTTCTCGGCTGACGGCTACACTGCGGCAGTTTACTTCAGGCAGAAAAGAAAAAACAGCAAGAAATTATCTGGAGGAGCTGTCAGAATCAGACTACACGGGAAAAAGGATTCTGCTAGTTGAGGACAATGAGTTAAACAGAGAAATTGCTGTTGAAATTCTGCAGATGACAGGGGCAGAAGTGGAAACGGCAGAAAATGGAAAAATTGCAGTTGAAAAAGTAGAAGCTTCTCCGAAAGACTTGTATGATCTTGTTTTTATGGATATCCAAATGCCTGTCATGAATGGTTATGAGGCAACCGCAGCAATCAGGAGCCTTCCGGGTGAACAGGGAAAACTGCCGATTGTTGCCATGACTGCCAATGCTTTTGCAGAAGATGTACAGCTGGCCAAAAATACAGGCATGAATGGACATATCGCGAAACCGCTGGATATGAATAAGCTGAATGACGTTCTGGAAAACTGGCTGTAATTGTTTCCCAATTGTTGAATTAATGATTTTATTAGGAAAGAATGAAGAAAATACGAGGATGAAAAAGGCAAAACAATGTCTGATAGCATTACTGTCAGGTGTACTTTTAGGATAATAAGCGGGAATCCTCGGCAATTCAATTACCGAGATGAAAGCGCAAACTGTGCATATCTGCACTCATAATAAATAAAAATAACAAAACGGTTTTCATTCAATTTCTCCATATAAAAGGTTTTATAAAAAGCTGTATCCAGCATTATAAAAAAAGAAAATATGTTCGATATTTTATTGCGGAATTTTTGATATCATGGTATACTATATGCATGAAAGAAAATCTTATACATTACCGCACTTGTGTGTGCAATATTAATTACCATATGGTATGGTCAGTAAAATACCGGCGGAAGATATTAAGTGCGGAGGTCGAGGCATATCTGCAGGAACTGGTGCAGGAGATCGCAAAAGATAAGGGCTTCACGGTCCATCTGTTTGAATGTGGGGAAGGAGACCATGTACACTGTTTTGTGTCAGCCCCTCCGAAATTATCCATAACTGCGATCGTGAAATACCTGAAGGGGATCTCCGGCAGGAAACTTTTCGAACGTTTTCCGGAAATAAGAAACCAGCTTTGGAAAGGGGAGCTGTGGAACCATTCCTATTATGTGGAAACGGTCGGATCTGTATCGGAAGAAAACATCCGCAGGTACATCGAACATCAGAGCAAAGCTTACTGATATGATGGAGGAGAGGAAATGCTTCTATCAAAGAAAACATCCATAAAGGTTAGCTGGGAATATGCGAACCTCATCGGGCATATGTGCTATGCAGCATCCAAGCTCTGGAATGTCTGTAATTACGAGCGTCAGCATTACAAAGAAACAGGGATGGAGCAGTATCCGGACTGGTATTATCAGAAAAAAGCCCATAAAGAGGAGCTGTGGTATAAACAGCTCCCATCCCAGACTGCCCAGGAAGTATGTAGGCTGCTGGACAAGGCATGGAAGTCTTTTTATGCCCTGAAAAGATCCGGGGGGGGATTGAGACTCCCAGACCGCCGCGGTTTAAGCAGGAAAGTATCCCCATTACCTATATGCAGATGGGGATCGTGCATGAGCGGGATACGGGCAGAGTCCGCCTGTCCCTTCCAAAGGCATTAAAAAAATATATGGAAGAAACGTATCAGATCCATGAAAACTTTCTTTACCTTGAAAATAAGATTTTCAGGGGCATGGATCAGATCAAACAGCTGCGGATCTACCCGCCGGAGAAGGGAAACTGTAAAATTATTGTTGTTTATGAGGTCCCTGACCAGGAAGAACTTCCACAGAACGGACATGAACTGTCTATTGATCTGGGGCTTCATAACCTTATGACGTGTTATGATTCCGAAAATGGGAAGACGTTTATCCTGGGCAGGAAGTATCTTGAATTGGAAAGATATTTCCATAAAGAGATCGCAAGGGTGCAGGCCCAGTGGTATGGACAGCAGTCCGGAAAGGGAGTAAAGCATCCGGTCACATCAAAACATATCAGGAAGTTATATAAGAGAAAACAAGACTCAGTAACGGACTATCTGCACAAGATTACAAGATATCTTGCAGAATACTGCCGGGAACAGGGAATCACCTGTGTCGTTACAGGGGATATCCGGAACATTCGGAGAGAAAAAGACCTGGGACACAGGACAAACCAGAAGTTTCACAACTTGCCGTATAACAGGATCTACATCATGCTGGAATATAAGCTGAAAAGGTATGGGATCCGTTTCGTAAAACAGGAAGAAAGTTATACCAGCCAGTGCAGCCCATTGTCACCGGAAGTAGGGAAAAGATATGCAGAACCGTCCAACCGGAAAGAGAGAGGACTGTACAGGGATGGAAACAGAGTTTATAACGCAGATGCCGTAGGGGCATATAATATCCTGAGAAAATATCACTCCGTATCCGGAGTAAAAAGAGAACTGTCCGTAACCGGACTGAAGACACCGGAAATAATAAAAGTAGCTGTATAGCTCTAAAGAGCAAACAGTAGTGGTGCCATGGATGCACCCTGAAAAAAGGCGGTATCCCGCCTTAATTCAGATGCTCTGGTAACTCAGTTACCGAGTAATTCACTTTTGCTCTGTATTTGTACCACTCTATATAACGAAACGCTCAGATGCTGTTTTGCAGTAGGGGAAAAGAAAAAATATCAAAAAATTGATGATTAATGGTGAGCTTGTGATAGAATGGATAAAAGAGAAAAGCATAAAGGATGTAGTTGTGGAGAATATTTGTTATGATTAGAAAGTTGCTGAACGGAGATATCGATAGAGTTGCTGACATATGGTTAAAGACAAATCTGAAAGCACATTATTTTATTTCCAATCAATACTGGAAAAGTAATTATGAATTAGTGAAAGAAATGATGTCACAATCCGAAGTCTATGTGTATGAAGATGATAAAATGATTCAAGGATTTGTAGGACTAAATGCTGAATATATCGAAGGTATTTTTGTCTCCGATGAAATACAGTCATGTGGCATAGGTAAGCTTTTATTAGATTATGTTAAGGATAAAAAAGTTAGCTTACGATTAAATGTATACCAGAAGAATGCCAGAGCAATTTCTTTTTACCAAAGAGAAGGGTTCATTATTCAATGTGAAGATTTGGATGAAGATACTGGTGAAAAAGAGTACACTATGCTATGGAAACGAAAATAGAAATCGGAAGTTGGAGGGATAATGAAATAAATATAAAAGATTTTAAGTGGACGAGAGAACCTGATGATTACACGCTGACAGATGACAAAATTGAGATTATTACACAACCTAGTACATCGTTTTCGAAATAACTATACCACTCACTTGTCTGCGAATCCGATTGCACAGGTCTAAAAGCCTCAGCGTAGCCCGCTACGCCTGCGTTTTTATACCAGCACACTCGAATCCGCATCCTACGCGATTGGTATAGTTATTTACGAAACGATGTACTAGAACTGATTTGTGGCAAAGAACTTACTATCATTTCCGCAATGATAATGCTCCGGTTCTGCAGATAGAAACAGAGGAAAAGTCTTTTTCATTTATAGTGAAAACTGATTTTAAGGAAAGCCATCATCGCTTTGATCAGTGCGGTGTGGTTATGTATCTTGACAGTGAGAATTGGTTGAAAGGTTCTATAGAATATGAGAATGACAATTTTCAGCACCTGGGAAGTGTTGTGACAAACAATGGATATTCAGATTGGGCAACTACGGAAATTGATGCAGAGATTAAATCTATGTGGTATCGTCTCAGTAGACGTGAAGATGATTATTGCATTGAATGTTCTGAGGATGACATACGGTTTAAGCAAATGAGGATTTGTCATATGTGGGCTGGTGCAGGAAAAATCAAATTTGGAATTTATGCATGCAGTCCGGAAGATTCATCGTTTAAAGCGGTATTTACAGATATGAAATTGACGGAGTGTCAATGGAAAGCCCACGACGGTCAAAAACCGGATGAGATGTAGCAGAATGTATTTGATACAAAAAACCAATATGAAAATAGTTAAAGTTTTTCAGTTTGTGTAACTGAGAAAAATGAAAATTGCGGAGGTGGATTTGTTGAAGGAAAGTACATATCAAACTCCTTGCGGAACAATTCACTATTGGTCAAGTATTCTGAGTTTGGATACAACGACGCTTGTATTTCTTCCGGGGCTGACTGCTGACCATAGACTGTTTGATAAACAGGTTGAGTACTTTGATGGAAAATATAATATTATTGTATGGGATGCACCGGCTCATGCCTTTTAATCATAAAACCAATTATAATCGGTCAATCAATGGGAGGATATGTAGGCCAGGCTTATGCACAATTGTATCCTGACCGGCTGGCAGGTTTTATTTCCATTGATTCAGCACCGCTCCAGAGAAACTATGTGACAGCGGTGGAGATCTGGCTTCTGAAAAGAATGGAACCAGTATATGCACATTACCCATGGAAGTTGCTTTTGAAATCCGGAACAAAGGGAGTTGCAACTTCTAATTATGGCAGAAACCTGATGAAGGAAATGATGCTGGTCTATGATGGTGATCAGCATCGTTATGCACAAATTGCCGGGCATGGATTTCGTATTCTGGCAGAGGCAATGGAAAAGGATCTGCCTTATGAAATCAAATGTCCTTCCCTGTTGATATGTGGTACAAAGGATCATGCCGGTTCATGCATAAGGTATAACAGAGAATGGCATCGAAAAACGAAAATTCCTTTAAAGTGGATTGAAGGGGTCGGTCATAATTCTAATACAGATAAACCGGAGATGATCAATAGTTTATTAGAAGAGTTCTTCTCTAATATTTTATGACAGGCAACCTAAAGTTATTTGAATTGAAAAAGTTGGAGGATACACGCATGAAAATTGTAATCATTAATGGAAGTGCCAGAAAAGGAAACACGCTGACAGCAATCAATGCATTTATAAAAGGAGCGTCAGAAAAGAATGAAATTGAAATCATTGAACCCGACAAACTCAACATTGCACCATGCAGGGGATGTGGTGTCTGTCAATGCTCTAAGGGATGCGTCGATAAGGATGATACAAATCCTACAATTGATAAAATTGCTGCCGCAGATATGATTCTTTTTGCTACGCCAGTTTATTGGTGGGGAATGTCAGCACAATTGAAATTAGTCATTGATAAGTGCTACTGCCGTGGATTGCAGTTAAAAAATAAAAAAGTGGGCACGATTGTTGTAGGTGGTTCTCCCGTAGACAGTATCCAGTATGAGCTGATTGATAAGCAGTTTGACTGTATGGCAAAATATCTTTCATGGGACATGCTTTTCAATAAATCATATTATGCAACAGCCAGAGATGAACTTGAAAAAAATAAGAATTCCATGAACGAACTTGAGGGAATCGGAAAAAATTTATAAAGCACACTCCAAATTCAAGTTTACAGAACTGAATCAAAAGAGCTCGAAGGAGCTCTTTTCCCTTTTTTATAATAGTATCATTATGGTATAATAGAGACATTAAAATCGTTAAGGAAAGAATCGAAGGTGGTGCAAACGAAAAAGCAGTATGGAGACTTTTCATTAACTGCCCTTTCGTT
>NZ_JADPGO010000065.1:0-6530 GCF_015668165.1 Blautia sp. 1001283B150304_161114_C9
ATGGCTCCTATAAAGAAATATATTCCGCAGACGGAAGCAGCCGATATTTCACAGTAAACAGTGATCTTCCGGCATATGCCAGACCAGGCGCTACTGCGGTGAACACAACACTGAAAACCGGATCATTAACAAAAATCATTAAATGCGCACTCATAAATCGAAAGATGTATATTCAGTTAGAATGCGATGGAGAAATCTATTGGATTAAAGCGCTGGAAAATCCACCGATTTCTGATAGCGAAAGACAATTTATGGAAGTTAGATATGCAGGATGATATCATCGAAAAAAAAGTTTCATACTCCCATAATATCAGGAATAAGCTCGCCTGCACCTTTCAGTTTAAAACCCTGAAAACAGGTTCTGTCCTCGATAACTAATGACATATTTTATATCAGTTTTTCTGTTTACACAAAACTTGAAACGCTCTCATACATAATGCAGCTATGGCACAAAATACACATCCCCATATAAGTATCGCTACCTGCAGTACTTTTTCATCCGGCATAAAAAACACTCCTCACATTCGTCACTTACAATAAGTATTACACTTTACCGTGTAAAAGTCAACCTTCCAAAAAAATCCCGGAGTACATTGTCATACTCCAGGATTTTGTCGTCAACCGGATAAAAGCAACCGCATTCGCTACATAATTCTACGCCAGATAACTGCTTCGCAGTTGATTCAGTTAAAGCTCTTCCCCGCAGGATTCAATCACTTTTTTGTACCAGTAAAAAGAATCTTTGCGGATTCTGGAAAAGTCTCCGGTCCCGTCATCATTTTTATTTACATAGATAAGACCATAACGCTTCTTGAATTCTCCAGTGGAGGCACTGACAAGATCTGTACAGCCCCAGCAGGTGTAGCCGATCAGATCTACTCCGTCATGGATTGCTTCCTTCATCTGCTCTATATGGCGGCGCATATATTCAATACGGTAATCATCGTGAATCTTTCCATCCTCTGTCAGCTGATCCACCGCCCCAAGACCATTTTCCACGATCATGATCGGAATCTGATAGCGGTCATAGATCTGGTTCAGAACATAGCGAAGACCAGTTGCATCGATCTGCCAGCCCCAGTCGGAAGCTTTCAGATATGGATTTTTCAGATTGTCACTTCCATTTCCGGCCGTTTTCTCTCCGTCCTTTGTCACGCTGACACAGCTACTGGAATAATAGCTGATAGTGAAAAAGTCCACCGTACCCTTCTTGAGGATCTCTTTATCCTCCTGAAGAACCTCCAGCTGGATTCCGTGCTCCTCAAAGTATCTCGCTGCAAATCCCGGATAATATCCTCTTACATGAACATCACCGGCAATGGAATTGTGGATCTGCCCAAACTGCTGTGCATATAAGATATCATCCGGATGGCAAGTATATGGATAACCATTGTGATAAGCAAGCATACAGCCAAGCATAAACTCCGGATCGATCTCATGAGCCATGGAAACTGCAAGTGCACTTGCTACCAGCTGGTGATGCATTGCCTGATAACGGCTCTGCTCACATACATCCTTCGGGTCCAGCATTCCTGCACAGAATACCGCACCAAAGTCCTGCGTCAGCATATTGATTTCATTAAAAGTCAGCCAGTATTTTACCTTACCTTTATATCTCTCAAATAAAACCTTTGCAAATCGAAGATAGAAATCGATCATCTTACGATTTTTCCATCCGCCATACTCCAGAGAAAGATGAAGGGGATTCTCATAATGAGAGATCGTTATCAGCGGCTCAATGTTATATTTTCTCAGTTCGTCGATCACATTGTCGTAGAACTTAAGGCCTTCCTCATTTGGAGTTTCCTCATCCCCATTTGGGAACACTCTGGACCAAGAAATAGAAAAACGATATACCTTAAATCCCATCTCTGCAAAAAGAGCAATATCCTCTTTCCAGTGATGATAAAAATCAGTCGCCTGGTGATTGGGATAAAATTCTTCCGGTAACGGTGCCGGCGGTGTAAGACGACGTTCCTTATCCACACTTCCTCCTGTCAGGATATCTGCAATGGACGGGCCTCTGCCATCCTCATCCCAACCGCCTTCATACTGGTTTGCAGCAGTTGCTCCGCCCCAGAGAAAGTTTTCCGGCATACGATTATAATTTTTCATATTTTAATTTTCTCCTTTTTACAAACATCAGGCGGATCTGTTATCTCCGCCTGATGTTTCGTTGTTATTCTTATACAATAGTCAGGAATTTATCTCCTGCATTTACAGCTGCATCTTCTTTTTCCATGCATACTGCTTTGATATAATCAGAAATATTGGTCACAACAACCGGTGTGATCAGATCATATCCTTCTTTCTTAATGGCATCCATATCGAATTCCACAAGAAGCTTTCCTTTTTTTACCTTATCTTCATCAGAAACATGGGATTTAAAATATTTGCCATTTAAATTTACAGTATCAAGTCCGATGTGGATCAGAATTTCTGCTCCACTTTCTGTCACAAACATGATTCCATGTTTACTGTCCATGATATTTGCCACCGTACCATCTGCCGGTGCATAAACCTTACCTTCTGATGGAACGATTGCTGCTCCGTCACCTAAAACCTTATCAGCAAAAGTTTTATCCGGAACATCGGAAAGTGCTTTTACAGTTCCTGCTACCGGTGCACAAAGCTCGATCTTGTCTACAAGCGGAACACTCTGCTGTGCAGGCTGTTTTTCTGTATCTGTGTTCTGTACTTCATCCTCTGTCTCAGCCTTTACATCCTCAAATCCGAAGATAAGCGTAAGAACAAAAGCAGCTACAAAAGATACCACGATCATAATGATTCCATAAATCAGATTGCTTAATCCCTTCTCGCCGATAAACGCCGGGATCGCCATGATACAATTCTGTGCAATGTAAAGAGAAACCTGAAGAAGTCCTCCTACGATACCACCGATTCCGGCTGCGATGGAAGCTGCTACAACCGGTCTTTTCAGTTTCAGTGTAACACCATACAGAGCAGGCTCTGTGATACCCATAAGAGCGGAAACACCGGCTGCACTTGCCAGCTGTTTCATGTTGCTGTCCTTGGATCTTACAGCTACTGCAAGAGAAGCTCCGGACTGTGCAAGGTTAGAGCATACCTGAGATACAAAAATCAGTGTATCGGTACCACCGGTTGCAATGGCATTCAGTCCGATCGGTGTCAGCGCATGGTGCATACCGGTCATAACGATGAACGGGAAGGTTGCTGCAAGGATACCTACAATAATGAAACCAAGTTTTACGGACAGGAAGTTGATGGCTACCGCAAGTCCGTTACCAATAATTGTTCCGATCGGTCCAACTACGATCAGGGCGATCGGTGCACTGATCAGAATTACCAGTGTCGGGTTCAGGATCAGTTTTACCATTTTCGGTGTGATCTTATCAACCAGAATCTCAATATAATGTGTGATCCATACCATCAGGATAACCGGAATAACGGAATAAGAATAAGTTGCTTTTGTGATCGGCAGACCAAACAGTGTGATGGCCGCATCACCAGCTACCATAGTTACAAAGGTAGGGCTTAAGTAAACACCGGCAATAAACAGCGCCAGTGACTGGTTCACGCGGAAAACCTTGGCAGCATTTGCTGCGATCAGGAACGGCATGAAGTAGAAAGTAACATCTCCGATAAAACTGATCACCTGGTAGGTACTGCTTGTTTCTGATACCAGATGAAAAGTTGTCAGCAGGCTAAGTACAACTTTGATCATACCAGCTGCAGTCAGGGCAGGGATCATCGGGGTCATACATCCGGTGATGGCATCGATAACTTTTGAAACAACACTCTTTGAGCTGTCAGAGTTCGCTGCCGGTGCATCATCGGTAGGAACGCCTTTGTCTTCCAATGCCTTGTAAACAGCGTTTACTTCGTTTCCTGCGATAACCTGGAACTGATCTTCATGCCAGTTAACGCCGGAGATCTCAGAAAGCTTTAAGATCTCTTTCTCGTTGATCTTCGATCTGTCTTTCACATAGAAACGAAGCCTTGTCATGCAGTGGAACAGACGGGTGATATTATCTTTTCCGCCCAACGCTGCAATCAGTGTGTCTGCAGTTTTTGCATAGTCCTTTTTCATTTGGGGACCTCCTTTAATAATAAATATTGAAATTTATATTAAAGGTCTTGCCTGAAAAGATACGCACATGGCACGTATTTCAGTAACAATCCATTAACACCTAATTTATAAAACAATCTCTTTTCACAGATTTTTCAGACGTTTATGGTCTTCTGTGATCTTCTGGATATGAATCGTCAGATACAGCATTTCATCCTCAGTCATAGCGTATTTATATTCCTCTTCCATCATAAGATAGATCATTTTTACACAGCCGTAAGCTTCTCTGTACTGCTCCTTAATGATCTTGAAAAGCTCCTGATTCTCATCATAGTGAAGCTCTTTATGAAGGAATCTCTGGGCAAAATATTTCAGATGCGTGAGAAACCGCTGATAATACAGATTATCCTCCTGAAATTCCATATTGTCATAATACTTCTCCACGATGTCCAGGATCTGATGTACGATAATGGAAATCTGATAGCTGTCCGTCTTGCCGCCATCTTCCGCATTCACAAAATGCAATGCAAAAAATCCTGCTTCATCTGCAGAAAGATCTACCTCGAACATCTCATTTACCTTTTTCAGTAATTCCAAGCCGATCTCATATTCCTTATGATAAAGCTGCTTGATATCCAGAAGCAGCATATTCTGAAGGCGGATCCCGTTTTCAAGTCTGGAGATCGCACCCATGATATGGTCGCTAAGGGAAAAATAAATACTGTCATTTAATTTCATCCCCTCTTTTTCCTTCACATCATTTACAAAAGCTTCCACAAAATCCAGATATTTTTCCGGAATAGCAGTCAGATAACCCTGTATCTCCTTGCTGATCTGGGCATTTTCCGCAGTAAAGATTTTCTCGATCCTGGACTCCTCCACTTGCTGTCCTTTCTTTTTCTGAAAGGCAATTCCGCAGCCCTTTACAATAACTTCATGTCCCTGTCCATCCCTGGACAGTATCAGATTATTATTCAAAATCTTATGGATAACCATAGTCCTGTTCCCCCGCTGCCAAACAAATAAAAAAAGACCATTACAGTATATAGAAAACCTATTCCTATACTACTATAAGGTCTTGCCTGACGATAAATAAATATTTCAGTAACAATCCTTCTGATTCGTAACTATTTAATAACTGTACGTAATAATATCAGAAAAAATATATGTTGTCTATCTGGAATATTTAATAAAATATTTATAATATTTTTGTGAACTTTGACAAAATCCCCTGATGATCCTGCCATACGGATCAACGGGGGATTTTCTGTTCAGCTTTTTATTCTTCAGATCTCTTTTCCCTTTGTCGCAACGGCATGTACAACAAACGGTACAAACAATGTAATAAACGCCGCATATCCAAGGTATGCATACCATCTATATGTATGGGCAAGAGATCACTTATTTTTGCTTTGTCTATACATCCCAAAAACGAAAAAATTTCCCTAAAAACGACCTGATTTTCCCAAAAACAAATAAAATCCCCAAAAACATATAAATTGTGTAATTGGGAAATAATGTTTGACTTTCTTAAAAAAACCAGTATTTATGCGGCTTTTGGCATAGTGAATTTCGCATTGTTTGTAATTTCATATGTGGCATCATAGAAATACCACATGTTCTCTGCATCATTATATTCTCCTTTGCTTGTATCAGCGGATAACTTTTTCACCTCATCCGGTGTCATTTTAATTGGCAATGTGACTGCAATCTTATCTTTTAAGAGCTGCTGTCCAGCAACAGTTTTCACTTCTGTGATTTCATAAATAAATGTATTCTTATACCACAGTCTTCAATCTGAATCAATGGCAAGGGCTTACGCCGGCAAATATGCTCCATTGACACAGTTTCAGTCTGTTGTATAAAATGAGCAAGCAGAACAAGAAGATGTTCTGCTAACGCTATATCATTCATGATTGTTTAGCTTTGTAATGAGGATGTTAGTATTAGGTTATAAAGCATTTCAGTGTTCTTACAGAATATAGGTTTTAGAGCGGATGCCAAAGTACAATTTAACATTGCTACATGCCACATTCCATATTTTATGAAGAAAAATAAGAAAATTACAGATTAAATATATAACATAAAGACTTTCTTATAAAAAAGTGGTAATATGCCATAATCAAATAAAGACAGTGCTGACAGCCACTTTCAGCGGTACCACTTTTTTCTTATTCTGCCATATTTGTGGTATATTACGGTTTTAGAGTGAATGGTTCTTCTATTTTGTAACATTGAAAAAGTCATTTATGGATCAGTGTAAATAATACAAAATAAAAGAACTGATGGCCATATGCATGAAGCAGTGATATAATTACCAGCTCTTTTAGTGTCTGTATCGTATTAACACAGTTTCTACCTATTACAAAGAGAAAAATGAAATCTCTTGCAAATAGTTATTCGGTAGTGTAAAATAGTTTGTGTTTTTGGTAAAAAATAACTCCTTTTTGGTAAGAATTCAGATATGACAATTCTTATC
>NZ_JADPGO010000066.1:0-5789 GCF_015668165.1 Blautia sp. 1001283B150304_161114_C9
ATGTTATTCTTATCATAGGCAGTGGAGCTTTCTTAGTTCAGTTGTTTCGTGTGGTAACTTAACAATAACGGATTATGGAAAGTAATTCCACTGCTTTTTTAATAAAAATAAAACTGCGCCACAGCCTTGGCAGGCCATCGCGCAGCGATTTTGTTCAATCGGGATTTGTAGAATTAGTAAATCTCGATTTTGGGAAATACAAGAATGTGTCTCATTATGGTTTTAATGCGGTTTGTAAGGAGAAACAATATGATTGGGTTTGTTATATGGTCACTTTTGGGAGTGTTTATAATTGGATTAGGAATAAAAGATATGTTTTCTAAGAATCCCGTTGGATTCTGGGCTAATACCGAAACAATAAAAGTAAAAGATGTTAAAGGTTACAATCGTGCGAGCGGACTATTGTTTATAATCTATGGAATCATTTTTGTTATATTAGGAATTCCGCTGTTAGATGATCAAAATACACCATACGTTCTGTTGTCGGTTATTGGTGTGATGGTGGAAACAATTGTAATTATGGCTGCTTATAGTTTAGTTATCGTTAAAAAGTATGAAGAGAAGTAAATAACTTTGAAGTTGCAAGGAGGAAATTATGAAATTTATGCAAACAGAGAAAAAACAGCTATTGATCTATGTGATTATAGCATACGGAATCACATATGTAATGGGACTTCTGATGTGGTATAGCTATGGAAAAGGTCTTGATCTCAGCGCTTTTCCAAATGCGCAGATGCTGTATCCAGCAGCAGGTGTGATGATGGCTTATTTAATTACCAAAAAAGGAGATAAAAATCTTCCAACGGCTTTTTACATATTCTTTGTAGCTCTCACGGCGGTGCTGGTTGTCTGCACGGCGGCTTCTGTTCTGGCTCCCCAAAATAGAGATCTGATGAGCATGCCATATTCTCAGTGGACACCGATCATGGAGTACGTTATAATAGGTGGCAGCGTTATTTTCTGGATTCTTCTTCTGCAATCCGGTAAAGAAAAGCGCAGATCCTATGGACTGAACAGCGAACATTGGAATATATCTATTCGTATGATCCTGTTGTTTATTGGATTATATCTTCTCAGATTTGTGATTGCCTGTGCTCTGAGCGGCCAGCTTTCTGAATTTGGCAAAATAATGGCAAATCCTACTACCTGGATCATATTTTTTACTGTTTTGGTAAACTTTTTCCTGTCAGTAGTGGCATTCTTTGGAGAAGAATACGGATGGAGATATTATCTTCAGCCTCTTCTTCAGAAAAAATTTGGACTAAAAGGCGGCGTAATCCTTTTGGGCTGTGTGTGGGCTGTATGGCATCTGCCAATAGACTTCTTCTATTACACTACGCCGGATATGGGGCTGGCGGCTCTGGCAAGCCAGTTTGTTACCTGTATTTCACTGGGGATTTTTATGGCATATACTTATATGAAAACCCAGAATATCTGGGTTCCGATAATTATTCATTTTCTGAATAATAATATGGTGGTAGTTTTTTCAGGAACGTACTCTGCGGATGTACTTCAGAATCAGCAAATCCACTGGGGAGATATTCCTGTTGCACTGGTAATGAATCTGCTGATCTTTGGATGGGTGATCTTTCTGAAGCCATTTAAGGAGAAAAAAGCATAATATTGAATTCATTCAAATTATTTAGAACAATTTGCAGGAGTACCTGCATTTTTAGGAATAGTTATTTTAATTTCATGTATTGCAGATTGGATGATATTTGCAAAAATCGAAGTGGCATAACTTATAATAGGTTAATCATAATTGTAATCAAAAATCAATGTCCATTCTGTGGCAAATCATTAAGGGTTGTACCTATAAATAGTGAAGAATATTGTCCACACTGTGGTTGTAAAATAGAACAGGAGCATAAGAAAATTCAAGTTTGTAGAATTCAAAAATATAATATGAAATGTGAGATAGAGCGTATGGAAATAATCTATACGTTCTATTTTTTTGCCTTTTTGAAAAAAGTGATTAAAAAACTATTGACATTTTGTTACTGGAAAGACAGCAAAATCTATTCTGATTAGCTGTGGTGCAAGGTTGGCACCATTTGACATCAAGGAGCTGCGTGACCTGACTGCTTATGATGAACTGGAGCTTGATACATTAGGGGAGAAAAAGACAGCACTGTTTGTCATTATCTCCGATACCGATGCAACATTCAATTTCATTGTCAGTATCATGTATTCGCAGTTGTTCAATCTGCTTTGTGACAAGGCAGATGATGTATATAACGGAAGACTGCCGATTCACGTCCGGTGCTTACTGGACGAGTTTGCGAACATCGGGCAGATTCCACAGTTTGAGAAGCTGATTGCTACTATCCGTAGCCGGAAAATATCAGCTTCTATATTTTTGCAGTCAAAGTCACAGCTAAAGGCTCTGTATAAGGACAACGCATGCTCATGTGCGGTAAAGTAACACATAGCTTTGATAGATAGCCACCTACTATTCCAAACTCCATAATATCAAAAAGCAGGACAAGCATAGCCGTTTGCTCTGCTTTTTTTATATTCCTTTCTTGACAGCCGCCATATACCGTATTATACTGTACTTGTTAAAACAATACAGTTAAAGACAGAAAGGCGGTGGGACTTTGGAAATTGTTGTGAGCAACAAAACAAGTCGCCCTTTGTATGAGCAAATTTCAACACAAATTAAATCACAGATTATGAATGGTGAACTGAAAGCTGGGGAAGCACTTCCCTCTATCCGTTCTCTTGCAAAATCCTTGCAGATAAGTGTTTTGACTGTTCAAAAGGCATACGACCTGCTTCAATCAGACGGTTTTATCGAAACGACAGCCGGAAAAGGTTGTTATGTATCAGTACAAAATCAAGACTTCTATCTTGAAGAACAGCAAAAGAAAATCGAGGAACACTTTAACGAAGCCATTGAAATTGCCCGTACAAGTGGAATACCACTTAATAAATTACTGAATTTGTTGACACTATTGTATGAGGAGGATTGACAATGAACAATGCTTTGACTATTTCGAGTCTTACCAAAACATATAAAGATTTTGTTTTGGACAATGTTTCTTTTAGCGTTCCAAGTGGGTCTATTGTCGGGTTGATTGGAGAAAATGGCGCAGGAAAGAGCACAACAATAAATGCGGCTTTGGGGCTTATCCATAAAGAAGCCGGTCATGTTTCGATATTGGGAAAAGATGAGCTGGACAATGAAACAAAAGAACAGATTGGAGTAGTATTTGACGGAAGCAATTATCCGGAAATTCTTTCTCCTAAGAAAATCAACCAGATAATGAAAAATATCTATGGCTCATGGGACGAGCAAGCCTATTTTCGGCTGCTGAAACAATTTTCCTTGCCCCTTGATAAGCAGATTAAACAGTTTTCCAAAGGTATGAAAATGAAGCTGGCTATTTCCGTAGCCCTTTCACACCATTCTAAGCTGCTGATTTTGGACGAAGCAACCAGCGGGCTTGACCCTGTTATCCGGGACGATATTCTGGATATGCTTTTGGATTTTGTGCAGGACGAAGAACACTCCATACTGGTATCTTCCCACATTACCAGCGATTTAGAAAAAATTGCCGATTACATTGTTTTTATCCATAAGGGAAAAGTTGTTTTTTCCAAATCGAAAGATGAACTGATTGAACACTATGGCGTTATAAAATGCGGAGCAGCACAATTTGACGCATTGGATAAATCGGATATTATCACATACAGAAAAATGGATTACGAATGGCAGATTTTAGTTTCTGAACGGGATAAAATTCAGAAAAAATATCCAAAAGCATTGATTGTACCCGCTACGATTGATGAAATTATGCTTCTCTATGTAAAGGGGGAAAGATGATGAAAGGCGTTTTACTAAAAGACCTCTATATTGCAAAGAGCAATATCTTTGTAACTATCGTCAGCTTGATTGTTTTAGGTTTTGGATTGTCTTTTTTACTGGAAACAAGTGCACTTCTGATTTTAGCCCCGGTAGCTTCCACAACAGCGGTTTTTATCAGTATCACAAGTGACGCAGGCTCAAAATGGAATAAAAATGTGATTACCATGCCCGTATCAAGAAATCAGATTATCAGAGAGAAATTTATCTTTTATATCTTGCTTGCGGTAATCGGTTTAATTACAGCACTTATTCCATGTATTGTGCTTATGTTAGCGGGAGCAGATATAACAGTTCATTCTTTGTGCTTATATGCCGCAATCGGTATGAGTGCCACTTTATTAGCGGGTGGCATTAGCTTACCATGTGCTTATTTGTTTGACCCGGAAAAATCCCAAATTGTTTTTATGATGTCCTTTATGGCATCGACAGGTGTTATTGTTGGGCTTGTACTTCTCACAAACCTCTTTATTCCTGTAAAAGACAATATCCAGTTGGCTTTTAATATCGTGCTTGTAATCTCTGTTGTGTGGTTTTTTATCTCATATCGGATTGCAGCAGCAGTATATAAAAATCGGGATATAGTTTGATAACACAGTACATAGAAATACTGGAACCAGTCCTCAGAGGTGACGGACAGGAGATGTGGCAGGCATTGGACAGAATTATTTCAGCAAAAAATTCCATGGAAGGGATTGTGGCAAAAGAAATGTATATTCGGGGATTCCTGGATTATGAAAGACTGATGTGTGAAAAAGATAGTTACATTTGAAAATAGAAATATGGAAAAATAAATGATAAGACCTCCTGTGTGTAAATAGATAACTCACAGGAGGCACTATAGTATACGGTATTATCAATAGATTATTCTGCAAATCCCTGCTGTTCCATTTCGTATTCGACTTTAGATTCATTTCCTTGGTTGGTGGAGGCGAACAGGTGACGGAATATGAAGCGGCAGAACGGACCAACAACTAAGATCTGCAGTGGGTAAGCCATAATGAAATTTAGACAAATGGTCTGGAGCCAGATAAAAATCAGGTTTGAAGTGATTCCTGATGATTCGATGGTTCCAAGCAGGCTCATAAGCGGCACCATTGTACAGACTGTGAAGGTCTGGATGCAGAGGATGATGAAAATTGGTCGGTCAGTTGATTTTGCCACGCGGAATGCGAAGTATTTGGACGTTTTGCTGGCAATGAAGAATGCACAGAGAAGCCCGATGAACCATTCCAATGGGAAAGAATGCAGTGCGTGTTTGAAGGTAGCAGCCTGAAGTCCGCCGGTGTGGATGGCGACATTATAAACGCCCATGATAAAAATCATACAGCCGGATGTGATAAGGGTAAAAATGAATTCCTGAAATTTTGTTTTTGGCATAGTAAGCCCTCCTTATAAAAATAATAAAAAATTTCATATAAACACAAAAATGTCGCCTATCCGTCTGACAATAGATAAGCGACATTTTATGTCATATTTATTTTATCAAGTATTGGAGTTCAATGTCATAGGGATTTTGCACAAAATATAAATGAAAAGTAAAAAGTTCTGTGGAATCTTTAAGAAAGCTTTGCAGAATAACTAGCACTAACTTCTTGTTTGAAAAATTGAGAAAACGTAATATTGAACAAAAAAGAAATGCACAGTTCTTAGCTTATCGTGAACTGTGCATTTTTGTAAATAAATACTTTAATTAGCCGATTACGGCATCCTCTGCTGTAAAATGTTCCAGAGAATTTTCTTTTACCTGAATGCAGATATAAGTAATTCCAGAAATATCGGATGCAAAAAACTGACGCTTTGCAGCAGGTGCGATTTTTAGCCAGTCTCCAGTTGAAAGGCTAATTTCTTCTCCATCAATTATGGCTTTGCCGTTACCTGAAAGAATTCCATAGATTTCTTCATTTTCTTTATGAGAATG
>NZ_JADPGO010000067.1:0-5010 GCF_015668165.1 Blautia sp. 1001283B150304_161114_C9
AAGAGCGATAGACGGGGCTCGAACCCGCGGTCTCGACCTTGGCAAGGTCGCGCGTTACCAACTACGCCACTATCGCATAAGCGGGTGATGGGAATCGAACCCACGTATCCAGCTTGGAAGGCTGGTGTTCTACCATTGAACTACACCCGCACAGCTTGTTGTCTGTGCATCTCTGTCGCATCAACGAAGATTAGTATATATGATGAAACTGTATTTGTCAACACTAAATTTAAATTTTTTCTATTTTTTTAACAACATATACAAATCATCATCTGACAAACAATTTGTCACGCAGATAAAATCATCCGTTTCGCTGCTCAGCTCTATACCGAATAATTGCTATGCAGTTTATCAGAAGGAGCTTTCACTCCTCCTGATATAAGCAAATTTCCACCTGCTACTTATTACTTTCCACGCTGAAAGCCTGGACTTACTGTATATGATGGAACCTGTCAGGAAAACAAAATTTTACAGTGTTAACCAGAGATCAGTTCTCCCAATCCCATACATTCGTAGCTTCCACTGAACTTCTTGGTTTCTTAATCACAAGTTCAGGACTCTTCGCACTGACCTTGGTGTTTGCCGGAATAGATGCTGTAATAAAGGTATTACCTCCGATGATCGTATTCTCTCCTATCACAGTCTCACCGCCCAGCACAGAAGAGTTAGAATAAATCGTCACATTATCTCTGATCGTCGGATGTCTCTTCACATTGGCAAGCAGCTGTCCCTGACGGGTGGAAAGTGCGCCAAGAGTCACGCCCTGATACAGCTTCACATTCTTTCCAATCTCCGTAGTCTCACCGATTACAACACCGGTTCCATGGTCAATGAAGAAATATTCTCCAATCGTAGCACCCGGATTGATATCGATACCTGTATAACCATGTGCATATTCAGACATAATTCTTGGAATAAACGGCACATTTTCCAGATAAAGAACATGTGCAAGTCTGTATACATAAATTGCATAAAATCCAGGATAAGAGAAAATAATCTCCTCTTTACTCTTGGCAGCCGGGTCACCATCAAAACCAGCCTGCAGGTCAGTCAGCAGCATACGCTGGATTTCCGGAACATTTGCAAAAAATCGCTCTGTGATCTGCTCTGCATGTTCTTTGGCCTTCTGTTCCTCTTCACCCTGATATAAAAATGCAATCTCAATCTGCTCCTGCAAGCAGTCATACAGATCATTCAGGCGATATGCCACATAATGCTCCGGAAACACGCTGGCACTGGAATCCACACTGAAATATCCGGGAAAAATAATAGACCTCATATCTTTAATGAAGTTAATAATCTCTTTCTTATTTGGAAGACGTTCTCTGTCCTTTCCCAGAAAGAGTTCTTCTTTACGGTAAGTATCTGTCAGCTTCTCCACAGCCTCCAGAATTGTTTTCTTCTTATCTGTCATAATCGTCACCTATCTGCTTTCCTCGCAGCTGCTTATTGTCCCCGGACAATAGCAATCCAGAGGGTACACAACCGCATTTTGTTATTATCTTATTACAGCAAAACCAATTCGTCAATAAAAAAAGAATTGACCTTTCCGTAGATTCCTTATATAATAAAAAACAGTTCCGGTTACACTTCAGAACTGTTTCTAATCTTAATATGGAGATGTACCCAAGAGGCTGAAGGGACCGCACTCGAAATGCGGCAGGCCGGGCAACCGGTGCGAGGGTTCAAATCCCTCCATCTCCGCTCTTTCTTTGTAAAATTCTTTATAATAAAAATGCACAATAAGCTTGACAATCGTTGCTTTTATATGTATAATTGCAACAGTAAAAGAAATTTTACAAGTTGGTTTTGATAGGGGATTGGTCAAATGGTATGATAGGGGTCTCCAAAACCTTTGGTGGGAGTTCGATTCTCTCATCCCCTGCTCTTAAAAACGCTCGAAAGCCTTGTATTTACTGGGTTTCGGGCGTTTTCGTTTTATCTCGGATGATCAAAAGTAATCATAGAAGTAATCACTTCCAGGGTTGATGCCAACATTTTAGTTTGTATACTTACTGTACGCTGCAATGCCTCCAATCTCTTTTCATTAATTGCATATCCCTGGATAATATATTGTTTAAGGACTTTGTTCGCCCATTTACGAAATTCCACCCCTCGATTAGATTTTACCCTATATCCAACAGAAATAATCATATCCAGATTATAATGCTCTACCTGGTAAATTTTACCGTCTAAAGCAGTTGTCGCAAATTTTGCGACAACTGAATTATCCAACTCTTCTTTCAATGCATTATTAATATGTTTACCAATCGTCTTCACGTCTCTTTCAAATAACTCAGCTAACTGATTTCTGTTAAGCCATACAGTGCTATCTTTAACAGACACATTAAGTTTTATCTCCTTATCTGCCGTTTCAAACAAAATCAATTCATTTTTCATAATAAATTTCTCCTACTCTAACATTAGTGCCTTTTATGGTAGCATCCAGATTCATAGTAGCTCTGGAATCCAGACCAACGGATATAATTTATAGATTTCATCCTCATATTGAACCGGAACGGTAATAGAAAGAGATCTTACAAACTTCTCAACCTGCTCTACTTCTTTCGTTTGTTTATGAAAAAACATGTGAACCTCAGGCTCTTCATATTTCTCATTCTTATTCATAAATAATTTCATATGTATACCCACTACAATATTATCAAATTATTGCACTCTACTTTGTTCCACTTTCATTATGAGTAATAAACGTGCTCCAGGGCGTTTTCCTTTCAGCCTAATTCTTTTCAATGCTTTTCAGATAACTCCGCACCACTCCCAGGCCCCCTTCGGGCACACAGAATATCTCCCTGCGTTTTCCACACTGTTCATATACTTCTTCCAGATCAAACCACTGAACTTCCTCTACTTCTTCTGTCTGAAGAACAAGTTCCGCTGTATTCACAGGCTCCTGATAGATGTAGACAAAAGCAATTTCTTCATCCCGAAACATTTTTCCATGAAATTCTTTTGTGAAAGATATGGGGAAGGTTCCGGCAAAGTGCAACTGTTCCGGTGTTGCGCTGATTCCCAGTTCTTCTTTCAGTTCCCGAAGTGCAGATTCCAGTGGTTCGTCTCCTGCCTGGATGTGTCCTGCCGAGGAAGTATCAAATTTTCCCGGAAAAGAATCCTTGTTTTGTGAGCGTTTCTGTAAAAGAATCTGCACTTTGCCCTCTTTTTTCCGAATAATCCATATGTGAGCTGTTCTGTGGGGAATTCCTTCTGCATGGGCTTTTTCCCTTGATACAATCTGTCCGGCAGGATTACCTTTGCTGTCTATAACGTCAAATAATTCCATCTATTTTTCCTTCTTTATTTGTAAATAATTTCAAACAGTCATGTCTCTGTCAGTTCTTTATTCTTCGATGAAGTGAATTCTTTCTGGATCAAACCGGTCCTGCTGCGGTCTTGTCTCTGCCGGATAACCCAGTGCAAACATAGAAAAAACTTTTACATTTTCCGGAAGACCCAGAAGTCTGTGAACTTCTTCCATGTGTTCTTCTATCGGAGCAATGCCAAACCATACTCCGCCCAGACCAAGAGTATCTGTTTCCAGCCAGATATTCTCTTGAGCAATGGACATGTCAATCTGTGCAAAAGATGGTGCAACAAGTCCTTCTGTATGATAGACTGGTACGATCACTGCAGGTGCCCCTGCTGCACAGCCGGTGTATGGTGTTACTTTGGACAATTTCTGGATTTTTTCTTTGTCTGTTACCACATAAAATTCCCAAGGCTGCTGGTTACATGCACTTGGCGCCTGCATTCCCGCCTTCAGGATTTCCATGATTTTTTCCTTTTCTACTGGTTTGTCTTCATATTTTCTTACACTGATTCTGTGAAAAATACTGTTCATAACTTTTCGTCTCCTTTACGAATCATTCAGTTGATCCTATTATAGCATGTATATTTTATAAAGCCTCAATTTTTTCAGCTCTTCCGGTATTTTACAGAAGGGTAGCTTCCTGTACAGATCGGCAGCTACTTTAATTTTCTGCACGATTTTCTCTCTATCCTGTTGTTTTCCCATCTATCTTTTCCCATTCATCACTATAATATAAAAAACAGCACCGGACAACTTTTTTTGTTATCCAGTGCTCATAGTCTTAAAAAGCGGTTTTATGCTGGCTGTCAGCCGTGACATCCTTCCGAATGTCTAAAATGTCGCCGATATCATTAAGTCCCCGGCGCGGACTCACCGCATCTCCCTGGTGTGGGCGTAACGCCCTTCCGAGTATCGAATAGTCCCAGTAGGCTGTATCTAATTATGGGAAGATTTTTCTATATCGCAGAAAAAAGTTTTACTCCCTCACTTCAAGCCACTGGTCAATGTTTTTGGCTTCATCATAATCAAGATATAATGACCATAAAAGGGGCGTTACTTCCATTTTTTTCATTTAGAATTGTTTCCTGCACAGCATCCCCACAATCAGAATCATTCTTCAGAATGGACTTTGATATATGATACAGCATGGCTTCTGCATCCCAAACCTCCTTAATAAATACATCTTTTGTCATAACTTTGTCTTCTCCTTTTGTCCAGCCGAATTACTACACGTGTTTGCTTTTTTAATTTTACACTAATTAGATGCACCGAGAAGAGAATTGGTTCTCATAAAATTATCTCAGGATTTTGTAATTTAAAAAATACAGTTTGCACATATACAATGATACAATAAAAATGTAAAAATTATAGCAATTCCTACACGAAAGGGGTCATGTTTTATGAGAAAAAGAAACAATTTTATTTCTGTGTTTACTATGTTTCTGGCAATTGGTTTTGCAATTATTTTCTCCAGACCCGTAAAAGCAACGGCAAATGGGGTCCAATTAAAAGCAAATCGGACATACACAGCATATGATGTTACCGGTGATGGAACGAAAGATAAAATCAGAATCAGAGCAGCCAATCAAACCGACGATGAAACATATACGTCACTTACTGTATCGGTTAATGGAAAAACAGCTTACAGATTAAAAAATACACGTTTTTATAATGTTATAGCAAAT
>NZ_JADPGO010000068.1:0-4544 GCF_015668165.1 Blautia sp. 1001283B150304_161114_C9
ACAAGCCAAAATTCCATTGCCGCAGGCAATCTGGAATGAATTTTGGCTACGTTACTGAGAACGGAGTGAACAGTAACTGGAAAATTGCAAATTGGGAGGGGGTGTGCTATGATAGGACAGACGGAGAGAGACTATAAAGGAGTTGAGGCTCAGTTTATGAAGAAAAAAATTTTAGTATTATTAGTTTGCAGTATGCTTACTTTACCAACAACAGTTTCTGCGGATATCCTGGATTATGAGGGGACAGTTAATGCTTATAAGGAGGATAATAAGATACCGCAGACATTTGAGATTGATGATGGAAGTGGAGAGAAGGTAACGGCAGTTGCCAAGTCGGATAAGGTTTCTGTTTCTGCAAAGGCAACTTATATACGCTCTATGCCGGGGAAAAACGGAAAGAAGCTTGTAAGAGTGTATCTTGGTACCGGTGTAGAGAGAGTGGCCGTATGTGATAATGGCTGGAGTAAAGTGACTTATGAGAAAAAGAGCAAAAAGGGTACGGAAAAGATCAGTGGCTATGTGCCCACAAAACATATCAATGACAGTGATCAGGTTGCTCAGGCAAAGGGAACTTTTACAGCACTGAAGGACAGTGATATTCTGGATTATCCGGGAAAGAAGGATGGACAGGTAGTAGGTGAGGTCATTCAGGAGGATGAAGTGAAGCGCCTGGCGACAGTAAATGGCATCTGGAGTCAGATTTACTATAAAAAAGAGAATGGAAAAAGAGGCATTGGATATATTCCTACCAGTGTTCTGGAGAATACAGCAGCAGAGGAGAAAACAGAGGAGTCAAAGGTCGCTAAAGTAGACGGTGAAGAAGCAGGAACAATTCATAAAAGTGAAGGCAAAGGCGTTTTTGCAGAGGCTGTGGATGGCGTAACTGCTTCAAAAGGAGCGGCTGTCAGTGGTGTTCAGGTAGGAACTCCTGTTGCTGTGTCTTCTGATGCAACACTGAAACCTCTTGGAACATTTAAGATCACACATTACTGTCCATGTAGTATCTGCTGTGGTCCCTGGGCGAATGGGGTTACCTCCACAGGTGTGACGGCTACGACGAATCGTACGATTGCTGTAGATCCTACACAGATTCCATATGGTTCGAAAGTTGTGATCAATGGACAGGTTTATGTGGCTGAGGACTGTGGCGGTGCGATCAAACATAATTGTATTGATATTTATGTTGCCACTCATCAGGAAGGGGAAGATAAAGGCGTATATTATACAGACGTATATCTGCTTGAGTAAAAATTCTGAAGAATATTTTTGGATAAAATAGTAAAAATCCAGCAAAAACCAGAAAATGATAAAATCATTTCAGAAGTTTTGCCGGATTTTTTGAATTTGATTTTTAAGCGTTTTTTAATGCCTGTTCGATGTCAGCAATGATGTCTTCAACATTTTCAATACCAACGGAGAGACGGATCATTCCCGGTGATACGCCGGCTTCCACAAGCTGTTCATCGTTCATCTGGCGGTGAGTATGGCTTGCAGGATGCAGGATCATGGTTTTGGATGCTGCTACGTGCGTTGCGATGGTGGCAAGCTTTAAGCTGTCCATAAAGCGGACTGCAGCTTCTCGACCACCTGTCAGTTCAAAGGAGATAACACCGCAGGTTCTGCCTTCGTTCATGTATTTCTGAGCAAGTGCATAGTATTTGTCATCAGGAAGTCCTGCATAGTTTACGTGAGATACTTTCTCATGGGCATTCAGGAATTCGGCAATCTTCTGTGCATTATAGCAGTGACGTTCCACGCGGAGAGGAAGAGTTTCAAGTCCCAGGTTTAACAGGAAGCAGTTTGTAGGAGACGGGATAGAGCCCAGGTCACGCATTAACTGAGAGGTTGCCTTTGTGATATAAGCCTTCTTTCCAAACTGTTTAGTATAAATAACACCATGATAAGATTCATCCGGTTCAGTCAGTCCATGATATTTATGTCCATAGGCATCCCAGTCAAAGTTACCGCTGTCAACGATAGCTCCGCCAACCTGCACAGCATGTCCGTCCATATATTTGGTTGTGGAATGGGTAACGATATCAGCTCCCCACTCAAAAGGACGGCAGTTTACAGGAGTAGCGAAGGTGTTGTCTACAATAAGCGGAACTTCATGTTCGTGAGCAACCTTTGCGAATTTTTCAATATCAAGAATTACCAGGGCCGGGTTTGCGATGGTCTCTGCGAAAAGTACCTTTGTATTAGGACGGAAGGCAGCTGCAATTTCTTCAGGGCTAGCATCGGTGTCAACGAAAGTGCAGTCAATGCCAAGCTTTTTGAAGGTAACAGCCAGGAGGTTAAAGGTTCCTCCGTAAATAGTAGAAGCCGCCACAACATGATCACCTGCTTCGCAGATATTGAAGACTGCATAGAAGTTGGCAGCCTGTCCGGAAGAGGTAAGGATAGCGGCAACACCACCCTCCAGATCTGCAATTTTTGCTGCTACAGCATCATTTGTGGGGTTCTGCAGACGGGTATAGAAGTATCCTTCTGCCTTAAGATCGAAGAGCTGTCCCATTTCATCAGTAGTATCATATTTATAAGTGGTACTCTGATAAATCGGGAGTGCGCATGGTTCACCCTTAGACGGAGTGTAACCGGAATGGAGACATTTAGTCTCGACTTTAAAGTCACTCATGAGTTTAGTTCCTTTCTTATGTGAAATATTGCTTCAATAAAATATTGCATTAATATTGGGAAAATTGTGATGATATTGATACAAAATTTCATGATAGTCTTAGAGCGTGTTTGAAAAATCATTCCTACAAATTGTGATGCACATCTTGCGGAAAGCATTTTTCAAACATACTCTGGAAAAATTATACTGCTGAAAGTGAGAGAAGACAATATTAAAAAATGAAATAAAAAAATGCTCAGGCTTTTTCTAACCAGCCGTGAGCAAAAAAAGAAAAAAGATAATAAAAAATAAAAAATGCCCAGAGCCGGAATCGAACCAGCGACACGAGGATTTTCAGTCCTCTGCTCTACCAACTGAGCTATCTGGGCATTTGGTCTGTGAACTGTTGTGTATCACAAACCTTATGATAGCATATTGATTGTTTGAATGCAAGTAATTTTTATGATTTTTGCGAAAAAAGAGAAAATTATAACAAAAATTTATTTTATCTTGCCATAAGGTAGATTTTTTCCATATCTCTCATATTGAGCTGTTTAAAGACTCCAATGGTGCGAGTGTCCTCAAAACTGCATTTGAATGCAAGATCATGAATTTGCTGATCTGTGAGATCCAGACCCAGTTCATGTAAACTGGTGGGCATTTTTACAGACCGGAAAAAATTTTCCATTGCTTCAATTCCTGCAAGGGCTGTTTCTTTATAATCAGTTCCACATGGAATGTCAAATACATTGGTGGCAAACTGAGCAAAACGTTCAGGGTTCACCTCGTAGACGTATCGTGCCCAGCTTCCCCAGATAGCTGCCAGACCTGCTCCGTGAGTTACATTGTAGACACCTCCCAGTTCATGTTCAAGCTGGTGGCATGCCCAGTCACCACCACCTGTACCGCATCCGGTCAGACCGTTGTGGGAAAGGCTTCCTGCCCACATAATTTCTGCCCTGGCGCTGTAATTGTCTGGTTCTTTCATAAGAATACGGGCATTGTAAATGACTGTCTGCATCAGAGCTTCGCTGATGCTGTCTGTAATCTCCATAGTTTCAATATTTACAAAATATCGCTCCATGGTGTGCATGAGGATATCTACACATCCGCTTTCTGTCTGATACTGTGGGAGTGTGTAGGTGAGACGTGGATTTAAGATGGCAAATTTCGGCCTGCAGTAATCTGTCTTTGCACATCCACGTTTTTCTTTTGTTTCTTCATTTGTGATAACACTGGAACTGCTCATTTCACTTCCGGAAGCTGCAATTGTAAGGATGACACCAATGGGCAGACAGCCGGTTGGAACAGCTTTTTTCAGACAGAAATCCCAGACATCATTGTTCGGATTGGCAACGCCATAGCCGATGGCTTTGGAAGAGTCGATAACACTTCCTCCTCCTACAGCAAGGATAAAGTCTACATGTTCTTTTTGGCATAATTCGATTCCCTCGCGGACTTTAGAAAGAAGTGGATTAGGAATGACACCACCCAGGGTGATGTATTCAAGACCTTCTTCTTTCAGATTAGAAGTGATCTCATCAATCAGTCCGGAACGGACAGCACTCTGACCTCCATAATGGATCAGAACTTTTTTTGCTCCATACTTCTTCAGCAGGGAACCTGCCTGAAGGTGGGTATCTTTGCCAAAGAGAACCTGTGTTGGTGTATAATATTCAAAATTTCTCATAATATGTAAACGACCTCCTATAGATTGAAAGGTTAACTGAATCAGGTAAGTCCTCTGCTTTAATTGTAAAATGTAATGAGCAGTAGGTGGGACTTCCTTTTTATATTAAAGCAAATAATGGAAAAATAGTCAAAAAATAATAAAAAAATTAAAATTTGAAAGCAATTTTTGCTGGTTCTCAGAAGACATTTTTGGAAAGATTCCAGTACAGATATCTATAATTTTCTGCACACAGAAAAC
>NZ_JADPGO010000069.1:0-4523 GCF_015668165.1 Blautia sp. 1001283B150304_161114_C9
TATCATCAAAAGCATACTCGTTGAAGTAGGAATGGAACATAGAAGTTTATAACTTTTTATAAGTTTTCAGTAACGGAGAATGATATGAGTAAAAAAGGATATAGCAAATCAGGATTATTTAGCTGCATCAACCATTATAATGCAAATGGAAAGAAGGTAGGTGAGAGTCGACCGGGATTTTTTGGCAGTATGAATGATTATGATGCTAATGGTAATAAAATCGGACATAGTTCTCCGTCTTTTTTGGGAGGCATGAATCACTACGATAATAATGGTCACAAAGTAGGCGAGAGCCGTCCTGGATTCTTTGGCAGCATGAAGCATTATGATAATAAGGGGAATAAGCAGGGACATAGTGAGCCAGGATTGTTTGGTGGATATAATCATTACGATGAATAAGAACTGTAAAGGCGGTACAGATATGGCACAGTAGAAAGAAGGCGATAGTATGGGATTGTTCAAAAAGAAAAACGTTAAAAAATCTTATGATAGAGAATGTATGAAACCAGTAATTCGTGCAAGTATTTGCACAGGTGAGCAGGTGGCAGGATTCAAAGATATGCAGACTGGAAAACTGGAAGAAATCATGCTGATCAAGTCTCCCAAGGATTTAGATGACTTTAAAAATATGTTTGGGATAACAGAAGAAATCGAGAAAGAATACTGAATGAGGATAAATATGCAGAGGGCGGATAAAAACTATAAGGATTTAAAACAAAAACAAAAAAGTGTAATAGCCGATAAAACATACAGTATGTATTCAGATTTTTCTTTATTGCAGGTTACACTTCCGGAGGTACACCATATGGTGTCACCTGGGAAGAAATGGGGATGAAACCATGGGAAGATTTGGAAGAAAATGAGTAAACAGATAAGCGTAAAAAATCTGGAACTGTATCAAAAAAACAGCAAGACGTACGCTTATGTCCATGCGGTATAACAGGATTATATCCTATGGACGTGGTGCTTTGCCAAAACTGATAGAAAAATCAACGGAGGTTATGACGCCTTCAAATTTAAACCGGGTGCTGCTGTTGCAGTAGCAAGAAGAGGAGGAACCACGGCAGCTCTTGATGGGATCAATAAATATTTTGGGATTGCACAGATGCCAGTCGCCGGTTCTACCTATTGGAACATGGTACATGGTCTTTACGGAGAAGAAGCTTCTCAGGATGAAGAAGGTATGCAGACCATGCGGAATCTTGCACGAAACATGATTTGGATGATGCGCTGTTTTAAACTTGGAAGAGAGAGCGGTATTTTGTATCCGGAAACAGAAACTGATGCTTGTACCAATTTTATTAAACGAAGTGATACGTTACGTTAAGCCGATGGCTTTAATTGGAAGTTTTGGAATTAAAAACTGTATGAAAATGTGCTATGATAAAATTGATAAATTAGGATTTAGAGGATGTGAATGAGCAGCATGAAGAAAACAAAAGAAGGAATTAATTTGAAAAAACTCCTTAGGCTGAAGAATACAGGCAGTATCTTTGTGATTGCGGGGCTTTTGATGATTTTTGTAATAGCGTCGTACACATATATTCTGCAAAGTTCTTACACTAAGACCGCCCTTGAAACAGAAATCACACGTGACACAGCGAGTGCAGATGCAGTACACAAACTTGTGGATGGAAGAATCGGCAAAGAAGATTTTGATCAAATCAAAGATCAATCTGATGAAAAGAAGCAATTATATAAGGATATTTCTTCAT
This sequence comes from Blautia sp. 1001283B150304_161114_C9, assembly GCF_015668165.1. Classification (NCBI taxonomy): domain Bacteria; kingdom Bacillati; phylum Bacillota; class Clostridia; order Lachnospirales; family Lachnospiraceae; genus Blautia; species Blautia sp. 1001283B150304_161114_C9. Next base: position 1,716 of record NZ_JADPGO010000069.1, read on the forward strand.
ATTTCAATGAAATCAGAACACTGAATTCTACTCGATATATTTACACCGCTAAAAAAAATGAAGAAGGAAAACTCGTTTATGTGGTAGACGGTTTGGATCCGGATGCGGATGATGTAAGACACCCTGGAGATTATATTGAGGAAGAAATGGTTCCGTATATTGATAGGGCTATTTCTGGGGAGAATGTGTACTCTCAGGATATCATTGATACAACATGGGGTCCGATTTTTACGGCTTGCTATCCTGTAAGCGCAAATCTTGATGGGACAGGAGAAATCATTGGCGCATTTTGCATTGAAATGGATATGCAATCAGCTTATGGAATGGTTGAAAAGACGAATCATATTTCCATCATCTGCGGTTTAGTCGCAGGAGCTATATTGCTTTTAATTTGTCTATATACCTATTATGTTTACCAGAAAAGCAAGGCAGAAGAGCAAAAACAAAAACAATTATTAATGACCGCCGCTGAGGAAGCAGATGCTGCCAACAAAGCAAAATCTGCGTTTTTGCTTAGTATTAGCCATGACATCAGAACGCCGATGAATGCCATTATTGGATTTACAAACATTGCGCTTCACCAGAACACGGTTTCAGATATTCATGATAGCTTGGAGAAAGTTCAAAAAAGTTCGAATCATCTTCTCTCTTTGTTGAATGACGTTCTGGATTTTACTCGCATTGAAAGTGGAAAAGTTACTATTTCGCCCGAGCCAATGGACATTACTCAATTGACAGATAACGTCCAGGCGATTATGAATGGACTTCTTTATAATCGAGATCTTAAGTTTGAAGTACATCGAGAAATCTCAAAGAACCCATATGTCCTTGCGGATGTTGTGCGTATCCGAGAAGTTTTGGTGAATCTGCTTGGCAATGCTGTGAAATTCACAAAGGACGGCGGAAAGATTACTTTGGATATCAGCAGTTACCCAGGAGCGGATGAGAAACATATCATAACTCGTTATGTTGTTCGAGATAACGGTATTGGCATGAGCGAAGAGTTCCAGAAAAAATTATTCGATCCGTTTTCACAAGAAGATGATGCTAATGCCAGAACCCAATATAAGGGAACCGGTCTTGGTATGGCCATCACAAAAAAATATGTGGATATGATGGGTGGTTCAATTGCTGTTGAGAGCAAAAAAGGTGTAGGTACTACATTCACTGTGGAGATTCCACTGGAGTTGCCAGAACAGGTTATTCAATCAGAACAAAAACAACCTCTACATAGAGATTTGACAGGTGTTCATGTTCTTATGGCAGAGGATAATGATCTAAATGCTGAACTTGCTACGATAATGCTGGAAGATGCCGGTATGACCGTAACACGCGCATCAGATGGGAAAGAAGTCGTGAATTTGTTTAAAAATCATCCACGAGACACATACGATCTTATTTTGATGGATATTATGATGCCAAACATGGATGGACACCAAGCAGCAAAAGCCATTCGAGCCTTGGGTATAGAGCGGTCCGATGCAGTTACGATTCCAATTGTAGCTTTGTCTGCAAATGCTTTTATAGATGATATTCAGGAATCCCTGGATTCAGGCATGAATGACCATATTTCCAAGCCGATTAACATGGAGGAATTAATCGATACTATCACTAAATACATTAAACACGATTAGGAAAACAAAGAAGTTAATTCTGATGAAAAGTTTGCACTGGTCTTGCACTGACTTTTCTCTTTTGATGTGATATTATTATAATCGCCAGAAAAGCAATGAGGGTCTACGGAGTTTTCCGTAGGCTCTTTTTTCTTGGCCGGATGCGTCTTTCATCCTTTCACGCATCCGTACATACGAAAGGAGGATTTTTTTTATGATTTTTACGAGTGAGCAGGTTTCATGCGGGCACCCGGATAAAATCTGCGACCAGATTTCGGATGCCATTGTTACCGCCTGCCTGTCCCATGACAGAAACAGCCGTGTGGCAGCAGAGTGCATGATTAAAGATTATGAGGTCATCATTGCCGGAGAGAGGAGCTGATTTGGGTGTAAGATAAACAATAAAGCCTGGTAGATGATTTTAAAAGATCATTTACCAGGTGTTTTTTTTGTGAAAATCTTAGAAAACAATAACAAATCAAACAGCCTAGAAGAAAACTTAATTTTGGTTGAAACTATTCCGATAAAAGAATATACTTATAATAGGCTTGTTGTATCGTTTGGAGGAAAATTATGGATTATATAACAACGATTGAAATGTCAAAAATATGGGGAATTTCATCTAGAAGAATTTCTCTTTTATGTAGCCAGGGAAGAGTGCCTGGAGCAGAGAAAAAGGGAAAGACTTGGCTAATACCAAAAGATGCGGTAAAGCCAACAGATCCTCGAAAGAAAAATAGATGACGTATTGGAGATTATAATGCTTATGGGAAGACCAGAACATTGGCATATTTTAAGGATAAAATTTGTGAAATAAAGAATAAGCTTGTGAAGGCTATTTTTTATTATATAACAGTAATTATGCTGGTATTGGATCCAATATATTTGTGTTTACTCAGTGGAGCATTTGGTGGTGGAGATGTAAACGGAATCCTTTATTTAATGCCACAGGCATGGATATGGACGATTTTTGCCTTCATATTACTTTTTAACAACTGTAGCAAGAATTCCCTTACCTCTATAGGTGATGGGATGAATTGCACATTCGAGCATGTCTGCTCAAATTCATAAAAAATCGCAAAAACACTTGTTCTGATACAATAAATATATTATAATAGAAAAAGAACAATATGCTCTTGAAATTTGGACGGTCGAAATAAGCAATAAGTGAGTGTACATAATGAGTTTAGATAAT
>NZ_JADPGO010000006.1:0-145124 GCF_015668165.1 Blautia sp. 1001283B150304_161114_C9
AAAGTCAAGGCTTTTGTAATCTTTTTGTTAGACCCTTAAGACTAACTAAGGGTATAGATTATCTAAATACCATTGGTGTGTGAACAGTAACAACACATCACGTAATTGTCAGGATATTGTCATCTTAGCCTTGAATAATTTTCCGGAATAGTCTAAAATACAAATTGCATTTTTATTTACTATAGTAATTCCAGGAGGTACTCCTTTTGAAGATTGCAATCCTTGATGATTCAAAAGAAGATCTGCGGCAGATAAAATCTGTTATTTCTTCTTACTATGAATCCCTGAATACATCTGCAGACATCCGTCTGTATTCCAGCGCAGAGTCCTTTTTTGCAAAATATTCTCCGGGTTTTTACGACCTGATCATTATGGATATTTACATGGGCACCATGACCGGTATGGATGCAGCCAGAAAATTACGCGATGCAAAAGACACTGCAGCTCTGATCTTTATCACAAGCAGTGATGCCTATGCTGTGGAAAGCTACGATGTCCAGGCATCCTACTATCTGATGAAACCCTTTGATCCGGAAAAATTGTGCCGTATCCTTTCTACGATCCAGCTCAGACAGTCACAGAATTCCAGATACATCGAACTGATTTCTGACCGAACTCCTGTAAAGATTCCGGTACGCAGCATTCTCTATGTGGATACTTACCGCAACGCCATTCAGGTACATACAACCGATGCCGGTATCATACGCTCTTACATGACTTTCCAGAAATTTGAGGAGATTCTTGACGGAATGAAATGCTTTCTTTCCTGCTACAGGGGCTGCATCGTAAATATGGATCATATCGAAGAGATCACCGGGGAAGGATTTCTCATGGACAGCAAGGAACTTGTCACTGTACGCAAACGCGGCTCCAATGCCATAAAAAAAGCATATCTGGAATACTTATTTTCATCAGATTCCGATAAATAATCATCTTACAATAAGTATTCCTGATATACCCCTTATACTTCTGCCGCTATTTTTACAGGCAGGAAAATATTAACTTTAAATACACCATCTTCTGTACAGAAGGTCACATACCCCCCGGCTTTCTGTACTACCTCTGTCACAGACGCAGTCCCTATCCCGAAACCTCCATGTTTTGTCGAATAAAATCTGTCTTCTTTTCTCTGGATTTCATTTGTGTACGTATTGGAAATTTCTATCAGCAGTTTTTTATTCTTAATCTTTGTAAGGATCTTTACATAAGGATTCTTTTCCCGCGACTGTTCTGCCACTGCATCCACAGCATTCTCCAGAAGATTCCCGTAAATCTTGCATAAATCAGTATCTGAAATGCTGATATTTTCCGGAAGCATCATATCATGTTCAAGTAAAATCCCTCTCTGCTTCAGTTCACCGGCATAGAAATGGATGACCGCATCTACTGCCATATTTCTGCAATAACAGACTGTTTTTTCCTCTTTTGTCATAACAGAAGCATACTCCTGCAGATACTTCATCAGTTCTTCATATTTTTCCTGCTGTGCATAAGCCATGACCGTGCGGAGATGATGACGCATATCATGACGCATTTTGCTGATCTCATCCATCTTCTGTGTAAGCTCTTCATAATGCTGTTTCTGCATCAGAAGCTTCTGCTCCATCTGACGGCTGTATTCCCCATAGGTTAACTGGAATCTGTAGGCATTGGCAAGTTCTATCCACAAAGTCAGGCCCACACAGAAAACAAGCACTGCGGCTCCAAATTCCGTAAACCATCCTCCTACGATCGGCTCATATGCTTTCCATATTCTGTCTGCTGCCAGAGATGAAGCATAGGCAGTAATTCCCACCAGAAGAACACTGCTGTATTTCTGCTGTATATCCTTCACACTCCTGAACATCAGATAAAACGCAGAAAACCATTTCATAACTTCCGTAATCCCGGAAACCAGATAGAGTCCGCCTGCTGACTGAATCCCGGAACATAACAATTCTGCCGCAAAAATCAAAACACCTGCCGCCGCAAGGATAACTGCCAGAATTTCCGGAAAACGTCCTTCATCACAAAGGATTTTCTGCTGCACAACCACAACACATGCAAACATCAGATAATAAAATAAAGCTTCCAGTCCATAAGCCGGCTGTACTTTTACAGGGACAAATGCATGGAGAACAGGATAGGAACTGCACCCCATAACGCAGATACAAAGCAGGGCAAAAAAACAGAACTCAGCCTTTTTTGTACGCACAAACATATAAACTGCAAAAAGGAAAACACAAAATGTAAGCGCCAGATACACTGCATCACCGACAATCGACAGACCTCTGATCAGATTCACCTGTAAAGGCAGACCAAATACCGGCACAAACTGAATACCCGATGATACTGAATGCCGGTCTGTCACAGCAATCATAATCTCCGTATTTCCTTTTCCCTCAAATGTAAAGACTCTGTTCTGAATCTGTTCTTTATAATTTTCCGGATCCGGATTTCCAACCTGTCCGACCAGATTTCCATTTACGTACAGATTATAGGAAGAAAACACTTCCACAAGACCTATGGCATATCTCTTTTCCTTCTCAGGAAGCACCAGTGTCATCCGATATGTCCCGCTTCCAAAAGGAGATTTATCTTTATCGCCCAGATCCATACCACCGTATTCACCTATAGAAATATATCTGCTGTAGTACTCTCCTTTATGTTTTTCAAGTTCCCCGGGGGTCAACAGCAGATCCGGATAATATTCCCACTCTCCGGTAAGATAATGCAGAGGATCATCCTCGCGTACATAAAGAATACCCTGTATTGCCTGGTCACCCCTGGCCGTATACTTATTATCAACGTAATAAAGCAAAAAGAACACACCCATGGACAGGACAAACACAACTATTACAAGTATCAATGAATATTTCCGTTTTTTCTTCATTGCTGCCACCTCCTTTTGTCCACAGGTGTATTCTTATTCTATCTGTTTCTTCTGTTATTTCGCTTTCTTCTCAATATCAGGAACAAGATCAGTCCAACTGCCGCAATGCTTAACAATCCACAGATTTCACCTGTAAAATCAATTCTTTTTATTAATTTTACAGCTTCCTTTTTCTGCTTTTCTGGCAGTCCTTCTGTAGTCACCTCTTCTGTTATAACGCCATCCAAGATCGCTTCTGTGTCTTCATCGGCATCTGATACCGAAGATTCTGTCAGATTTGTCTCTGTTTTATCTGTCTGTCCACCGGCAGGATCATCTGAAAGAAAATAATCTCCTGTCTTTTCTATCTCAACCCGCAAAATCTTCTGTTTGTCCTGCCAGGTTACCGCACACAAATTTCCCTGTGCATCCACAACTGTCACAGTCTCCGGAGATGAAATTTCTCCAAATACAGAAGTCTGAAATTCCACTGTACTTCCCGGAATCTCCGTTACTTCCTCTCCTCTTACAAAAATTCTCAGGGAAAAAGCAGATTCTGCAGTTTTCTCTATCCTCATCTGGATTTCATCATTTGCTGCCACTTTCCAGGTATTTATCGTCTCAGGCAGGATCGTCACAGAAATTCCCTGCTTTTCAAATATGACGCTGCCATTTTGCTGTAACATCAGAAGCAGTCTCTGACCGCTGACTGCTGTGACAGTATCCGTACTCAGCTCAGTTACTGTACTATCTGCAGCATCAAAATCCGATACTGTTGCGGAACCGGTCGCTTTTGTCTCTCCTGCTGAAGCTTTCTGACCGGAGTTTCTGCTATTATCCGAAGTTTCGCCGGAACTTTCTTCATAATTATTCTCTTTAGTGTCCGGAGATTCCATTCCTTCTATGGAAGGCACCGGCGTAACCGTCTGTCCCGGAGCCTTCTGCACAATAGCCGGAAGATTCTTCTCATCCCTGTCCGAAAAGTTTCTCTCATGCCAGTACTCATTTACAATAAATTCATCATTATATGAAAAAGAATAAATCCCTGTACTCCCTGTTTCATAAACAGCACAGATATCGTAATTATTTCCTTTTTTCAATATTTCCCGGCAGTAAAGCTGTATCCCTTTGGATGTTACTTCCGCCAGTTCTCTGTCCAGCTTCTGATAACTCCCTTTATTCTTACGTATATAAACCTGTACATTCTGAAGTTCTTCTGCTGAAAAGCCTGCCATAAGCATCGGAAACTCTACCAGATCCACTACAGGCATACTGTAAGTATTAATCTGCGGATACCCCCTTTCCTGTACGGAAAGATAGGCATATGCCTTTGGCAGTGCCAGATTCTCAGATAACTGATATCCTTCCGGCACCACAAATGTACCGGTAAGTTTATAGACGCCCTGTTTCGTAAGATCTACCTGACTCATATCCCAGGAAGACTCCAGAATAATCTCAGGATTTTCTGCTGTATTTTCGAATTTCTCAGCAGTGCTGACGCGAAGCCTGACACTTTCTTTCAGATCTTCTTCTATTTTTCTCAGACTGCTTCCGATTTCTACTGCATAAGCAGCACATCTGCTCAGATATTTCTCATCTTTTGCATTATAAGAACGAATACGTTTTGCAGGGATTCCCGTATTTCCAAGCTGACTGTACTGATAACTGTATACTTTAAGACTGCCATCTTTTTGATACCGAAAGCGCAGAGTACCGGTCTGTCTCTGTCCATCGCCATAAACTACCATCAACGAATACGTATTTCCCACAACCATACTCTGATTGGAGACATACAGACCATCCCCGCTGCAAAGGGCAAATCCTTCCTCTATAAGATTCATCCAATGCCCGTTATCCTTTTTCAGATAAGCCTCCATAGAATCTGTATCTTCTCTCTCCAGCCATGGAAAAATATACAGGCCGGCCGCTGTCAGTCTGTAATAAGTATTGATTTCCGGTTTTTCCGGATACTGGACTGAAACTGTGGTCTGTACCTGTGGACTGTTGATTTTCCCGAGATCATATTCCGGAGGCAGTTTCAATATTCCCTTTACAGTATAAACACCCGAAAGCTTCATATTGACAGTAGAAACATTCCACTGAACCGGAATATGCAGGGTATCTGAATCTGTATAAACAGTATAGGTTATCTCTGACAGCTTATCACAAATGACTTCACTGCTTTTATTTATCTCCACTGCCACAGCAGGAATATCTTTGGGCGCAGTCACGTGGCTGACCGTATTTTCCTGCCCTCTGATGACCGTCGTTTTTTTTATGATAAGCATCCCGGACAGACAGATACCTATCATCAAGATCAAAAATATACGCTTTTCTTTTCTCATAGTATTCTCCATCACTATGACACCAGGAATCGTCACCTGTCTGTCACCTGTCTGACATCTGTCTTTAGCTTACCTTATTTTCCTGATTTCATCAACAGACATAGGATAAACTGCATTTTTTCATGAAAAATGGCGTTACTGTTTCTGTCTCCGGAAGTGCTCTGCCTTTTCCTTTCCGGGGAATTTCATGAAATAGTATACAACAAACAGCACCGCCGTAATACTCCATGAAACCGGATAACTGAGCATGATCGTATTGATTCCCGGATACATCTGTCCTGCTGTAAAAAGCCACAGGATTCTCAAAGAACACACACCGCCACAGGTAAGGAGCATAGGCACCAGAACCTTTCCGGTACCCCTCAGTGCCCCGGACAGAATCCCTATGATCACATAAATGAAATAGGACGGCAGTAAAAAACGACTCATATGAACACCATGGACAATCACTGCGCTGTCTGTGGTAAACAGACGATAAATCCAGGGAGCAAATGAATACATCAAAATGATCATCACCGCAGAACTGACCATACTCATGACCATGCAGACACTCACACTCTTTCGCATACGATGATATTTGCCGGCTCCGAAATTCTGTCCCACAAAGGTAGTAATGGAAATTGCGAACGCATTGATCACCATCCAGAAAATAGCATCGATTTTCCCAAGAGTTCCCCATGCCGCCACTGTGTCAGTTCCCAGATTATTTACAAATACCTGTATCACAATATTGGAAATATTATACATTACAGATTCCAGACCTGCCGGAATACCGATTCTCAGAACTGAAAACAGCATTCTTCTGTCAAAACGGATCTGATTGATCTTCAGCACATATATCTCTCTGGTTTTCAGAAGCATTACTGTTACGATCAGCGCACTGATCACCTGAGAAGTAACTGTAGCAACAGCTACTCCTGTCACACCCATGCCAAACGCAACCACAAACAGCAGATCAAGAATAATGTTCAGCACACAGGTAATGATCAGAACATACAGTGGTCTTTTGGAGTCTCCTACCGCACGCAGGATGGCTGCTCCCATATTATAAACCAGGTTAAAAACCATTCCGCCAAAATAAATATGAAGATACACTGCAGAGTCCTCTACTACATCTGCAGGTGTCTTCATAAGCAACAATGCAGGCCTGGTCAAAAAAATCCCCACTACAGTAAGAACAATTCCCGCTGCAATGGAGAATGCAAATGCTGTATGCAGTGCCTTACTCAGATTCTTCTTATCTTTTGCCCCATAAAACTGCGAGATCACAACTGCTGCCCCTGAAGAAAGCCCTACAAAAAAGCCAACAATCAGATTGGCGATCTGACTGGCAGAACCTCCAACTGCAGCAAGTGCCTGTTTTCCTACGAAACGGCCGACAACAATAGTATCTGCCGTATTATAAATCTGCTGAAAAAATGTTCCAAATACAATAGGAAAGAAAAATAACAGCAGCTGTTTCCAGATCACACCTTCTGTGATCTGATTTACCTTCTCCTTCTCATTCATTACTTTTTCCTCATCCATTATAATGTTCAGATGTATCCACTGTCTTTATCTTTATATGGATTATCTGCAGTTACTGTCCACGCTGCCCGGCAAACCGTTTCGCGCTACACAGAATTTTATAGCAATTCCGGAACATTACGGAGTAATTTCCTATAACTAACATAAAATAATACACAAAAAAGCAGGCATCCCAAACGGGAGAACCTGCCATACTTTGCAACCATTAAAAATTAGTCTTCAACTTTAATGATTTCCTTTTTGTTGTAGCTTCCGCAAGCTTTGCATACTCTGTGCGGCATCATCAGTTCGCCACATTTGCTGCATTTTACAAGGTTCGGAGCGCTCATTTTCCAGTTTGCTCTTCTCTTATCGCGTCTTGCTTTGGAAGATTTATTCTTCGGACAGATGGACATTATGTTACACCTCCTTAAATTTACTAAATATATCACTGATAGCTGCCATACGGGGATCCTTAGGTTCCTCGACGCATCCACAGGGACCGTCATTGAGGTTTTTCCCGCACTGGCTACAGATTCCTTTGCAGTCTTCTCTACATAAAACCTTCAAAGGCCAGCTCATCAGTACCTCAAGATAGACCAGCTGGTCCACATCCAGGTCCATACCTGTGAGATAAGAACTTTCGTCCAGATCATTCACACGGTCTTCATCCGTAAGCTTCATATCAAGTTTTCGCTCAATCTCCAAAGGAATCTCTGTTGAAACCTCTTCCAGACATCTGTCACAGGGAATACCTACGGTAATCTTACCTGTTCCTTTGATTTCAAGATTTCTGTCACCTGTATTCGTGATCGTAAGCTCTATGGGTTCTTTTGCAAGTACCGGAAAGCTTCCTGACTGAAAGGTGATCGTATCCATTCCAAACTCTGCAGTCTTCTGAATACGCATTCCTTCACTGGATGAAATATCTGATAAATGTATCTGCATACTTTTCTCCTATCCACACTTGTTTTATTATACATACCGCCTCTGCTTTTGTCAACGATAAATTAGAAAAATTTCACATTTTGTCAAGTAATATTCCTTTACGAAGTATTTTATAATCCGGCGGCATTATTATCAGGTAATTTCCATATGCCTTACGGGCGCAAAGAAGGGTGCTCCTGACAGATGCACCCTTCCCTTCTATATAAATATAACTTTTATCCAGTTATATTTCTCTCGTTTGGACACAAAACAGACACTTTATTATCTGTGAAAATTAAACCAGAGCTACTGTCTCTCTGCAGATTGCAAGTTCTTCGTTTGTAGGAATTACAGCAACTTTAACTTTGGAATCCGGTGTAGAGATAACGATCTCTTCTCCGCGAACTCCATTAGCTTCTTTGTCAAGTGTAACTCCAAGGTATCCAAGATAGCTTACAACCTTCTCACGCACAGGAATAGCATTCTCGCCGATACCTGCTGTAAATACGATGGCATCTACACCGTTCATAGCTGCAACATATCCGCCAACGAATTTAGCGATACCATAGCAGAGAACATCGATTGCGTTAGCTGCATCTTCGTTTCCGCTCTGAGCTGCATCGTTCAGGTCACGGAAGTCACTGGATAATCCGCCGGATAATCCAAGAAGACCGGATTTCTTATTGAGAACATTCATCATACCTGCGATGTCAAGGTTCTCTTTCTTAGCAATGAATTCCATGATAGCAGGATCAATGTTACCGGAACGTGTTCCCATAACAACACCTTCAAGTGGAGTAAGACCCATTGTTGTATCAACACACTCACCGTTTACAACAGCACTGATGGAAGAACCGTTTCCAAGGTGGCAGACGATAACTTTGGAGTTATCTTTGTCAAGGCCAAGGAATTCAACAGCACGTTTGGAAACAAAGCTGTGGGATGTTCCGTGGAAACCATATCTTCTTACTTTGTAGTTCTTGTAATATTCGATTGGAAGACCATAGAGATATGCTTTTGCAGGCATTGTCTGATGGAAAGCTGTATCGAATACTGCTACCTGAGGTACACCCGGCATAAGCTCGGAGCATACACGGATACCGATCAGGTTTGCAGGGTTATGAAGTGGTGCAAGGTCATTGCATTCTTCTACTGCTGAGATTACTTCATCTGTGATCACTACAGATTTGGCAAATTTCTCACCACCATGTACAACACGATGTCCAACAGCATTTACTTCTTTCAGGCTTCCGATTGCGCCTGTTTTATCATTTGTGAGGGCATCCAGTACCATCTGGATTGCTTCTTTATGTGTAGGCATTGCAGCTTCTGTGATCTCTTTGTCACAGCCTGTTTTCTGATATACTAATCTTCCATCGATACCGATTCTCTCGCAGAGACCTTTTGCAAGAACTGCTTCTGAATCAGAGTTGATCAGCTGATATTTAAGGGATGAACTTCCACAGTTGATTACTAATACGTTCATTTTCATATTCTGCCGGCAGCAAATTTCGAATACTGTCCATAATCCTGACACAAGTCTTCGAATATTTCTGTCAGCTTTTCCTTTCATATTATAATATTATTCTCATCATTTCCAGGGAAATATGAGTAATGATATCAAAGGCATCAGAATCAGAAATATCTCCTCCGATGCCTTTAACATTATGTAGTCAATGAAATAATTCTCAGTCCGTTTTACGGTCTGACTGAAATCTTATTTATTGTCGTCAGCCTGGCACTGTACTGCTGTGATAGCTACCACACCAACGATATCGTCTGCAGAGCATCCACGAGACAGGTCATTTACAGGTTTAGCGATACCCTGGGTTACAGGTCCGTAAGCCTCTGCTTTTGCAAGACGCTGTACAAGTTTGTATCCGATGTTACCTGCATCAAGGTCTGGGAATACAAGTACGTTAGCTTTACCTGCAACTTCGCTTCCAGGAGCTTTAGAAGCGCCTACGCTTGGAACGATAGCTGCATCAAGCTGGAATTCTCCGTCAAGTGCAAGTTCCGGATTCTGCTCTTTTGCGATCTTTGTAGCTTCTACTACTTTATCTACGTCAGCATGTTTTGCACTGCCTTTAGTGGAGTGTGAAAGCATTGCAACGATTGGTTTCTCCTGAACAAGAAGTTCAAAGGATTCTGCAGAAGATGCTGCGATTGCTGCAAGCTCTTCTGAAGTCGGGTTCTGGTTCAGACCGGAATCAGCAAATACAAATGCGCCGTTTGCGCCATATTCGCAGTTCGGAACTACCATTAAGAAGAATGCAGATACAAGTTTTGTACCTGGTTTTGTTTTCAGGATCTGAAGACATGGTCTTAATGTATCAGCTGTAGAGTGACATGCACCGGATACCATACCGTCTGCATCGCCCATTTTTACCATCATTACACCATAGTACAGATACTGGTTAAGAAGAATCTCTTTAGCCTGATCCGGTGTCATGCCTTTTTTCTGTCTTAATTCTACTAACTTGTCAATATATCCCTGTGTTTTCTCTGATGTAGCAGGATCTACGATCTGTGCGCCGGAAATGTCATATCCGTCTTCAGCTGCACTCTTTTTAACAGCTTCTTCGTTACCAACAAGGATAACCTTTGCAATTCCTTCTTTTAAAATTTTCTCTGTAGCTGCCAGAGTTCTCTTATCTTCTGTCTCCGGAAGTACGATTGTTTTTACGTTTGCTTTTGCTCTCTCTTTGAGTGTGTCAATAAATCCCATGATTAAAATGGCTCCTTTCATATAGCAGTTCTGATATCACAATATCTGTATACCAGATGTCATTACCATTCACCGAATATATACAGTGAACAGTAATCTGTTTTCTGCGCTGTCTTCATTATACCTCCTGAAGCCTTGTATTTCAAGCATCTGAATGGTAGAATATGACATAAAAAAGTTTTTTTTAAGATGCAATATGGTTAAAAAAAGAGAACTCTACAAAATTTCAGGAAGGAGCATCTGTGTAAATTTATGAAAACAGCAGGAATTATTGCAGAATATAATCCTTTTCACAAAGGACATGAATATCAGATCCGGTATACAAAAGAAAAGCTAAAAGCAGACTACGTTATCGTTGCCATGAGCGGAGATTATGTGCAGCGCGGCACTCCTGCTCTCATCTCCAAACACGCACGTGCAGAAATGGCTCTGCGGTGTGGTGCTGACCTTGTACTTGAAATGCCGGTATCTGTCTCTACTGCAAGTGCGGAAGCCTTCGCAATGGGAGGTGTTTCCCTGTTGGACGGTCTTGGCGTTGTTGATATGCTCTGCTTTGGAAGTGAATCCGGGGAGATCAGCGCACTGAAAGAACTGGCTGAGATCCTTGTAGAAGAACCTGAAGAATATAAGAAACTGTTGAAAAGCTTTTTAAGCGAAGGGCTGACTTTTCCGGCTGCCAGAAGTCAGGCACTGACAGAATATTTTAAGAATCCGCGCAACTTCAATGGTGACGATTTTGACGGAGTCCTTACTCCTCTGTTAAATGAAGTTACACAGATCCTGAATACACCGAATAATATTCTGGGGATCGAATACTGCAAGGCACTTCTCCGTCTGAACAGCCGGATCTGCCCTGTCACGATCCGCAGGGAAGGAATGGGCTATCATGAAACCACTGTCCCTGAGGGAAATTCCACAGTGCTTTCCCCTGATTTACAGTCACCCACTGATTTCTTTGCATCTGCAACTGCTATACGAAATCTGATTCTTCAGAATTCCCCTAATCCGGATGCCCTGACCTCCCAGATTCCAGAACCGGCTTTTCCTGTTTTCCAAAAAGCTGTGAATTCCGGTGAATTTCTCACAGAAAATTCTCTGGATTCCATTCTCTCCTACTGCCTCATGAAAGAGAATGGGAAAAGCCTTTCTTCCTACATGGATGTTTCCGAAGATCTTGCCCGAAGGATCATAAATCAGCAGAATCTTCTGTTGTCCTTTTCCCAGTCTGTATCTGTTTTAAAAACCAGAGAGCTGACTCAGACAAGGATACAGAGGGCATTGCTTCATATTATATTAAATATCCACACTGCACCCACTCAGATTCCCTTTGCCAGGGTTCTTGGTTTCCGCAAAGAAAGCAGTGAACTGCTAAGCCGGATCAAGCAGCACAGCCGAATTCCTCTTATCACCAAGCTTGCGGACGCCCAAAATCTTTTGGACAGTGAAGGTAATCAGATTTTATCTGAAACTGTTTTTTCTTCCAATTTATATGAAAAACTCCTTTGTCTGAAAACCGGCAGAAAATTCTGCCACGAGTCCCAGAAACAGCTTATTATCCTATAATTCTTGTTGTTTGGATGCACTTATGTTAAAATACAAACAGTGAGGATAAGGATATAAAATAAGGAAGGAGGAAAAGAAAAATGAAAGCTAATTCAGGTTTGAAAAAGAACAGAACAAAGATTCAGATGGTACTTACCGCCCTGGTAATCTTATCTGTTGTACGTCAGTTTTTCCTGGGAAATTACCACAATATGTTTCTGGGAATCCTGACATTGATCCTTTTTATGGTTCCCCAGTTTCTGGACAGGAAACTGAACGTCACAATACCACCGGGACTGGAAACAGTCATTCTAATCTTTATCTTTTCAGCAGAAATTCTTGGCGAAATCAATGCCTTTTATGTAAAAATCCCTATCTGGGATACCATTTTACATACTACTAACGGTTTTCTGATGGCTGCCATCGGATTTGCACTGATTGATCTTTTTAACCGCAGTGACAGGTTTTCCATTAAAATGTCACCGTATTTTGTAGCTTTTTTTGCATTCTGTTTTTCAATGACTGTTGGTGTTATGTGGGAATTCTTTGAATTCAGCATGGACTGGTTTTTTGGAATGGATATGCAGAAAGACTGGATCGTACCGGCCATCAACTCTGTGAAGCTGAATCCTACCGGCGCAAATGTTCCGATCCATGTAGATGTTCAGTCTCTGGTCGTTAACGGCGAGACCTGGGATCTGGGAGGCTATCTTGATATTGGTATTGTTGATACCATGAAAGATCTGATTGTAAACTTTATCGGTGCAATAGTATTTTCTGTCATCGGTATTCTGTATCTGCGAAACCGCGGAAAAGGAAAGCTGGCAGCTTCTCTGATCCCGCAGGTACGCAGCAAGCAGGAAGAAGAACTTTCTTCCAAAGATCAGTAAAATCCACAGCTACCGAAACTGGCGCACTTTTCTGGAAATATTCTCCAGCTCTTCTCTGGAAAGCTCAGGAAGTCTTTCCAGCTGATCCATAAACATGGCAAGTGTCTCTTTTCGCTGCATTTCCACCATCTGGGTGTAGAAATTAACCACTACCCCGGTGGCAATGGCAACTACAAAAAGCGAATAGATTGTCAGAAGAACAGAACACATTTTTCCAATAAAAGTAACCGCAACCACATCGCCAAATCCGGCAGTGGAGATCACCGCATAGCAATACCACAGTGCATCTCCGTATCGGTTAATGTCCGGTTCCGCCAGCTGGATCACTGCTGCGATAGCAAAAATAAACACAATAAAACCAATGATAATTTTATCTGCGCGAGTCCGTTTTAATACACTGCCTAATACTTTAATTCTTTTCATACACCTGTCCTCCAATGAAATAATCTATTATCTGAAATTAATTGAAGTATAGTATAAAACGGTTTCACTTGCAACACAAAAGCTTTGTGACATATAAAGGAGAATCCTCGTATGAAAGACAACAGAACGTTAAAAATCATCATCCTGATCACAGGAATTTTAACTGTATTATTAGGCATCTATACTCTTGTAAGACCAATGAGAACCTTTCTCTCTATCGGTTGGATCCTGGGAATCCTTCTGTTTGTAAATGGTATTGAACTTGTAGCTCTCTCTTTATCTAAAGAAAAGAAAGAAATCGGCGCATGTATCCTCGGTGTTCTCGAAGGACTTGCAGGTCTTGTTTTACTTTTCAGCGGTATCCAGAGATTCATTACAGATGTAATGGCAGCTTATATGGTCGGTGCTGTCATCCTGATCTATGGTATTTTCCAGATTGTCGGCGGCATAAAGACATACAGCACCTCTAAGGGAAAAGGAATCCTGAGCATTATCTGTGGTATTTTATCTGTCATTGTCAGTATCGTATCATTTACCCACCCTGTACTTACCATGATCTCTGCAGGATATATGATCGCATTTTCTGTTTTAATGCAGGGTATCAACATGATCGTACTTGGAATTAATTTCGGAAAGGCAGAAAGTTGACAAAAAGGTTATGGCTATATGAATAACACAAAAAGCTCCAAAAACGTATCTTTAAAAAATCAGCTTGAATTGTGGCTGTTCTGTGCACTCATTGGTGCTGTTGCTGGTGCACTGGTATGGATCCTGCTGAAAATAATGGCAGTCGGAACTGAATTTCTATGGAAATGGCTTCCCGGAAAAACTTCTTTTCCATATTATACGATTCTTATCTGTGTAGCCGGTGCGGCAATTATCGGTATTTTCCGAAAAATATTCGGAGACTATCCCGAAGATCTGGAAACCGTTATGGAAAAAGTCAGAGCAGAAAAAAGATACGAATACAAAAACATGCTTGTAATGATGGTGGCAGCACTGCTGCCATTACTCATAGGAAGCAGTGTAGGTCCCGAAGCCGGACTTACCGGTATTATCGTAGGTTTATGCTACTGGGCCGGAGACAACCTTAAGTTTGCCAAACAGAATACCAGAAATTATTCGCAGATTGGTGCCGCAGTCTCCATGAGTGTGCTGTTTCACGCACCTCTGTTCGGCATTTTCGAAGTAGAAGAAAACTCTGAGGAAGACCTTGCAGCCTTAACAAAGGGTTCCAAATTATTTATTTACGGAATCGCGCTGGCTGCAGGCACTGGTATTTATGCAGGTTTATCTGCACTTTTTGGTGCAGGGCTTTCCGGATTTCCATCCTTTGATATGGTGGAAATCCAGAGAAAAGACTATCTGCTTATGATTCTGTATATTTTGTGCGGTCTTATCCTGGCATACTTCTATCAGGCAACACACAAGCTGACCGGAAATATTTCTAACAGATTCCCGGCAGTTGTAAAAGAGATTTTTGCAGGTTTATGCCTTGGAATCACAGGTTTATTCTTACCTGTACTTATGTTTTCCGGAGAAGAGCAGATGGGAACACTTATGAAAACTTACACCTCCTATCTGCCGCTGGCACTTATTGCTATCGCGTTTTTCAAACTTCTGCTGACAAATCTGTGTATTCAGTTCGGTTTAAAGGGAGGACATTTCTTCCCTGTCATCTTTGCCGGAGTATGTATGGGATACGGCGTGGCAATGCTGACCTGCGGGCCAGACGGGGGACATGTGGTATTTGGAGCTGCAATCGTTACTGCGTCACTTCTGGGCGGAATCATGAAAAAGCCACTGGCAGTAACCATGCTTCTCTTCCTCTGCTTCCCGGTTAAAATGTTTATCTGGATATTCATCGCAGCAGCGGTTGGGAGCAAACTTATCACACTCAAACCAGAGCAGGAACCTTCTGCAAATTACAGCAAGCAATAGAGTCGCTACCAGACAAAAAGAACCATTATATCAGAAAACATGGCTGTATGCTTCAGGCAACAACTATAACTTCTGTATATAATGGTTCTTTCATTTACAATTACATGTTATTTTTATAATTACTTTTCTCCGGAAAGAAGAATACGGTCATTATCCAGCATCTTACCGGCACCTGTCTTAAACTTCTCCAGAAGTCCTTCCACTGTCAGGCCTTTCTTTTCTTCTTCATGGATATCCAGCACAATATCTCCGGAATCCATCATCAGAATACGATTTCCCAGATCAAGGGCCGACTGCATATTGTGGGTGATCATCAGACAGGTAAGCTGATGTTCCTCTACAATTCGTTTCGTAAGATTCAGCACCTTCTCTGCTGTGCCCGGGTCAAGGGCTGCTGTATGCTCATCCAGAAGCAGAAGCTTGGGCGGATTCATGGTTGCCATGAGAAGTGTCAGCGCCTGTCTCTGTCCACCGGAGAGAAGTCCTACCGGCTGAGTCATACGCTTCTCAAGTCCGATATCCAGAAGCTTCAGTTCTTCATGGAATCGTTCTTTCTCCTGTCTGGACACATGGGAAAGCCATCCGCCTTTCCCTGCTGCAAGTGCCAGATTCTCTTCTATAGTCATTCCAGGTGCAGTTCCCCTCATAGGATCCTGATACAGGCGACCGATAGTCTTTGCACGTACATGCTGGGGCATAAAAGTAATATCCTGTCCATCCAGCATGATCACACCGGAATCTGTAAGAAAATCTCCACAGATCGCATTAAACAGAGTGGATTTACCAGCTCCATTGGAACCGATGATCGTTGCAAAATCGCCCTTCTCCAGATTCAGGGATAAATCTCTGATGGCCTGTTTCTCGTTTACCGTACCCGGATTAAAAGTCTTGGAAATATGTTCTATCTTCAGCATAAATCACTGTACTCCCTTCCTGTGAGTCATTCTTCTCTTAATCTGCGGCCACTGTTTTTTCAAATATGGACCTGAAATAGCCAGCACAACGATCACAGAAGATACCAGTTTCAGCATAAATGCCGGCATATTGAATCTCAGTGCAACGGTATATACCAGACGGAAAATAAAAGATCCAAGTACCATGCCAACAGCTCTCACGAAAATTCCACCTCTGCCAAGAATCGTACCACCGATCAGCAGGGAAGCCAGCGCAATGGTAACCATTCCCTGTCCGATATTGATATCTACAGATTTCTGTGACTGAGACAGAAGACATCCGGAAAGTGCTGTGAAGGAGTTGGCAACACAGAGACCTACAATCGTAGTAAATACCGGATTAATAGATGAGGATTTTACCATATCTGCATTATTTCCTGTTGCCCTGATTGCCAGACCAAGTCTTGTCCTTAAGAAAAATACAAGGAAGGCAATCACAATGGCTACTGCAATGAAAGCAACTACAATATCTCCTCTTCCTTTCAGCGGTGTACTTTTCAATGTTTCTTTCATCATGGAAAATACCGTCTCTGTTCTGTTCATATTGATCAGGGAGGAACCTCCCATCACTGCAATATTCACAGAATAAAGAGCCGTATTAACGATAATTCCTGCAAGAAGACTGTCAACACCCAGCTTTGTCTGAAGTATGGCTGTCACAAAGCCCGAGCATATACCTGCAGCCATAGCTGCAAAAATTGATAAAAAAGGATGTCCGCTGACTGCCACTGCTGCTCCCACTGCTGCTCCCAGTGTGAAACAGCCATCAGTGGAAAGGTCACAGACATTCAGCATGGAATAACTGAGAAACAGGGCAAGAACTGTCAATGAACAGATCAGGCCAAGTTTCAGTGCGGTCTCTCCAAGAGAGAGTATAGTCGCAATAGTCACGATGATTTCCTCCAATTTGTATTTATTTTATTACATTCAATGAACAGCAACAGAAAATATCTGCTGCTGTTCATTTTAATCCAGAAAATATATCAGTCTTTTCAACCGGCACAATGGATTCCATAAACCCAGAACTTATTCTGAATTTATTCAAAATGCTGTCCGAATATCCTTATTATTTCTCTACATCATCAAAGCTCTCTGCTGTAACGATCTCATTTACCTGTGTGCATAACGGCTCGAAATCTTTTTTAACAGTTTCAAGATCAAGTCCAAGTCCCTCGCAGGTTTCTGTGTTTACTGTTGCAGTACCATTATCAAAAGTTTCAACAGATGTTGTTGCAGGATCTGCATCATTCATAAGGATGTCTGCGATCATATCTGCTGTCTTCTGTCCAAGGTTTGCATAATCAACACCATATCCGACAAATGCACCGTTTAGTGCAAAGGAGTCAGCTCCTGTATACTGTGGGATACCTGCATCAATGAATTTCTCATAGATAGAAAGCTCTGCTGTCATAATTGTGTTGTCAGTTGGTGTGAATACTGCATCTACGCCATCTGCCACCAGTGCATCTGCTGCAAGCTGTACCTCATCTGTTGTGGTACCTGTACGCTCTACATATTCGATGCCTTCTTTATCCAGATAATCCTTGGCTTCCTGGATGGCTGTTGTAGAAGAATCCTGTCCGATATCGTATAAAAGTCCGATTTTCTTTACATCCGGGTTCACTGCCTGGATCAGTTTCATGATGGATGCTGTATCCAGATAATCGCTTGTACCTGTAATGTTTGCTCCAGGTGCATCCAGATCCTCTACAAGACCGCTTCCTACAGGATCAGACACTGCGGAAAATACAACCGGTGTATCAGTTCCTTCTGTTGCGGACTGCATACGCATTGCTACAGGTGTTGCAATACCTACCATCAAATCTACATTATCAGCCTGAAAATCAGAAATGATCTGTTCCATAACATTAGCATCTGCATTACAGTTATCATAGGACACATCAAAATTTACGTCTTTTTCCTTGCCGATTTCTTCCAGACGGGACTGGATGTTGTCTACGATCTGATTCAAGGAAGCGTCATCTACATAATTGCAGATACCGATCTTGAAATCCTGTGCCATAACCGGTGATGCCATCATCATAGTTGCCATTGCTGTTGCTGCGATTGCTAATACTCTTTTTTTCATAGTCTTTTTTCCTCTCTCTACATCTTATTTAGCAGTTCATGTTTTTTTAACTGCCATAGTCTCAGGGATGTTTGCCAATCCCTTGTTACTGTCTGTGAGAAAGAACTCCCCGGATTCCTCTTTTTCCCGGATGTGTCAACTGCTGTGATACCCACCTGCCATCAGCAGATTTTCCTGCATTACAGGGGGTGCCATATAACAGATTCTCTTTATATATAAAAAAATCCGCCACAAGCTATCTGTTGCTTGAGACGGTAATAAGAATCTTATTATCGCGGTACCACTCAAATTGACGAATTGTCCACTTTCTCATGTACAAACATACACTCCTGATTTATAACGGGTTCGGTTCCCGTCGGTGCCTACTCTCACGCTTATCAAGATTTCGGGCCGCCCTCGAAAGGCCATTCAACAATCAGTTTCATACGGCTTCCCACCAATTGCCGTTCTCTGGAATGATTCTTGGTTGTTTACTCTTCTTTCTCATCGGTTTTGATGTGTTTACTTTACCACGCTAATGCAGATATGTCAAGAGGTTTATTTTTTATTTTTTTCCATTAATTTTTTCAAAAGGGACGCGAAGGAATGGGAAGGGATTTCGGGCTTAGTTTCGGAACCATGTAATTCTAAGGCATTTGGGAAGCTGCTAAAAGCATTCAAAAAAATCTCAAACTCGCTTCGCTCAGACAGTGAGATTTTTTTGAATAACGCAGCTTCCCAAATACCAAGAATTACTATGAACCCTCAAATGCGCCCGAAATCCCTTCCCATTCCTTCGCTGTGTACTGGCAAATTGACATATATTCCATTTTCGACAGCATGCTGAATTGCTTGCTTTCTGCACCACCGCAGGCGACTTATTTAATCGAATCAAGTAAATTCCCTGCGGTGGTTGCGAAAAGCAATAAGCAGTGGGTGGGGACTTGCCTTCTGTTAAATGCCTGCTGCAATGATATTGGGACCTGTATATTTCAGGATAGTAATGGATAGCAATGTGTAAACAGTGATGTTTACAGAACTATGTGATAAGTGTTAAAATAATGTTCAGAAAAGATCTGCGATCTGCTATGTGGTAATTTTAAGTTTAAATAGATTATTTATATAGAAATGAGGGATATTATATGTCAACAGCAAAAATGATTTTTCATGGGAGTGATATTGAGAAAATATGTGAGGTCTATCAGCTTAAGCCGGAGGAAATTGTGAAGTTTGGGGCTAATGTAAATCCGCTGGGGCTTTCCGAGCATGTAAAGGAACAGCTTGCAGGACGGCTGGATATCCTGTCTTCTTATCCAGACAGAAATTATACTTCACTTCGCAGCACAATTTCAGAATATTGTAATATTCCTGCTGAATTCATCCTTCCCGGAAATGGTTCCAGCGAGCTGATCGCACTGCTGATACAGGAACGAAATCCAAAGCATACCCTTATCCTGGGTCCGACCTATTCAGAATACTCCAGGGAACTCTCCTTCTCCGGAAGCACTCAGGAATACTACCACCTGCGCGAAGAGGATAACTTTGTTCTCGATGTAGATGACTTTTGCCGGACTCTGGATGGAAAATACGATTTTCTCATCCTCTGCAACCCAAATAATCCTACCTCATCTGCAATTAGCATAAATGACCTGCGCAGAATCGTTTCCTTCTGCAATGAGCGGAACATTTTCGTGATGATCGACGAAACTTATGTAGAATTTGCCCCGGATATCAATGAGATCACTGCTGTCAGCCTTACCAGAGAATTCACGAACCTTATGATTCTGCGCGGCGTATCAAAATTCTACGCAGCCCCAGGTATGCGTCTTGGCTACGGAATCACCGGGAACCTGGAATTTCTCAAAAAAATGAAAGAAAAACAGGTACCATGGTCTCTCAACAGTCTGGGAGCCCTGGCCGGCGAGCTGATGCTCCAGGATAAAACCTACATCCGCCAGACCCGGGACCTCATTCTCTCAGAACGCACCCGCCTGCTCAAAGCACTGGAGAATATCCCCACTTACAAAACCTACCCGGCCTACGCCAACTTTCTCCTCCTGAAAATCCAGAAGCCCGGCCTGACCTCCCGGGACGTCTTCGACGCCTGCATCCGTCAGGGTCTCATGATCCGTGACTGCTCCTCCTTCGAATGCCTGGACGGCGAATACATCCGCTTCTGCATCATGCACCCCCAGGACAACACCCGACTTCTGCATATATTGGAATCCCTTTAAAGCAGGACATTTCTTTTATTTATAGTAATTCCATAAAATAATACAAACAATCCAGTCCATTATAGCTTAAAACCAGCTACCAGCGGGGCGGAAAATATTTTGTCTGGGGTGCATTTGCAGGAGTCTTAGATATTCTTAGTTTTCAGAAATCTGCGTTATGAGCTGGCTGCATCACTGTCTGAGCGAAGTTTGCAACGAAGCGAGTTTGACAAGACGGCTCATGCTTTTAGCAGATTTATGGAAACTTAGAATATCTTAGGCTCCGAAACCGCACCCCAGACAAAATATTTTCCGCCCCGCGTCCCTCTTAAACAAAGAAAAGCCAGAAACTCCCCTTTTCCGAAGTTTCTGGCCTTTTTTATCAGTTTTTAAAGCTATGGATCGGTGCCGGAATCCTTCCGCCACGCTGCACAAACGCATCACAGGAGAACTGATTCACCGGCATGATCGGTGCATAACCAAGCAGTCCACCGAACTCAACCACTTCGCCAACCCCCTTACCAATTACTGGGATCAGACGAACCGCCGTAGTCTTCTGGTTCACCATACCAATTGCAGACTCATCCGCAATAATACCCGCAATCGTAGAAGCCTTCGTATCTCCGGGAATTGCAATCATATCAAGACCTACAGAACATACACAAGTCATAGCTTCCAGCTTCTCAAGAGTCAGTGCCCCTGCATTCACCGCATCGATCATACCCTGATCCTCGCTGACCGGAATAAATGCACCACTCAAACCACCAACTGCTGTAGAAGCCATAACTCCACCCTTCTTAACCTGGTCATTTAACAGAGCAAGCGCTGCTGTTGTGCCCGGTGCACCTGCATGCTCCAGACCAATTTCCTCAAGGATCTCAGCAACACTGTCACCAATTGCAGGAGTAGGAGCCAGAGACAGATCCACGATGCCAAACTTAACACCAAGACGTCTGGAAGCCTCCTGTGCTACCAGCTGACCAACACGTGTTACCTTGAAGGCAGTACGCTTGATCATCTCACAAAGAGTTTCAAAATCCTTACCTCTTACCTGTTCCAGCGCAGTCTTAACAACGCCAGGTCCGCTGACACCAACGTTAATGATAGTGTCTGCTTCTGTCACACCATGGAAAGCACCTGCCATAAACGGGTTATCATCCGGTGCATTACAGAATACAACCAGCTTCGCACATCCCAGGGAATCCTGATCTTTGGTAGCTTTCGCTGTTTCCAGAACGATCTCACCCATCAGCTTAACAGCATCCATATTGATACCTGTACGTGTAGATCCAACATTTACAGAACTGCAGACACGCTCTGTCTTCGCCATAGCCTGTGGGATAGATTCGATCAGAAGTCTCTCAGCAGGAGTCATTCCCTTGCTTACCAGTGCAGAATAACCGCCGATAAAGTTTACGCCTACCACCTTGGCAGCCTTATCCAGAGTTTCTGCAATAGTTACAAAATCTTCCTTTGTCTTACATGCAGCTCCGCCAATCAATGCAATCGGAGTTACGGAAATTCTTTTATTTACGATCGGAATTCCATATTCACCGGAAATAGCCTCACCTGTAGATACCAGATCCTTTGCACAGGTTGTGATCTTTTTATAGATTTTCTCATTTAAAACAGCAAGATCACTGTCAATACAGTCCAGAAGGCTGATACCCATAGTAATGGTACGCACATCCAGATTCTCCTGCTCGATCATTTTATTCGTTTCATTTACTTCAAAAATATTGATCATTTTGTTTTTCTCCCTTGTATGTTCTCTCAGCATTTTTCAGGCAATCTGATACAGGAAAGTCCCTCAGTGGCTTACCTGCTTAGATTTTCTCAGATTCTGTGCATTACATTGAAGATATCTTCATGCTGGCAGCGGATCACTACACCGATCTTATCTCCAAGGGCTTCCAGTTCTTTGGCAAGAACTCCGTTGTCTTTCTCACATTTGCTGGCATCTGTTACCATCATCATGTTGAAATATCCCTGTACGATGGTCTGGGAGATATCAAGAATGTTTACATTATTGTCTGCAAGATAAGTACAAACCTTTGCAATAATTCCTACGGTATCGTTTCCTACTACTGTGATGATTGTCTTTTTCATAAGTTCTTTGTCCTTTCTACACTGTAATTACTTCTGATATGCAATCCCTCTGTGCCACCTGAATTCTGAAATCACGCGACTTATAAGGGTTGTCACCTAAGGTTACTTCTGAACAGACGGTTTCATATGCCAGTTCCTCATAATTATTTTCCCTGCTCAGATGTCCAAGGAAAATCCCTTTCATATTGTCATGCAGCAGCCTGCATAAAAGCCTGCCTGCATTCTCATTGGAAAGATGTCCCCTGTCTCCAAGGATTCTCTGTTTCAGATAATAGGGATATTTTCCAACCTGCAGCATACGGATGTCATGATTTGCTTCCAGAAGAAGCGCATCCAGATTCTGCAGATTACCGACTATGTACTCATTATATTTTCCAAGGTCTGTAGCAATCCCCACAGAATGCTCTCCACACTCTACCCGGTATCCTACGGGCTGTGCAGCATCATGAGGGATCGTAAAAGGATTCACTGTCAGATCATTAATCTCAAAAGGCTCATCTTCGTGTATCTCACGAAAAATCCCTTCCGGCATTTTTCCAAGATTCATGTGAGATAAAGCTTCCACAGTTCCTTCTGTCGCATAAACCGGTATCTGATGTTTCCTTGCGATCACGCCCAGACCTTTGATATGATCCGAATGTTCATGTGTAATCAAGATACCATCAATATCTTTTCCTGTCAATTCCAGAGAATTCAATCCCTGTTCTACTCTTTTTCCGCTGATGCCTACATCCACCAGAAGATGGGTATTATCTGAGCCCACATAAATACAGTTTCCGCTGCTTCCGCTGGCAATGCTACAAAGTCTCATATTTTCTGATTCCTTCCTCAATCTGCCGTCTGGTCTGTGCAAAATCTCCGTTATTTACCACAACATAGTCTGCATTTTCCCGAAAAAAAGTCTCCGGTGCCTGACTGGCAATGATACTGACTGATTTCTCTCTTGTATAACCGCGGTTCTCCATCAGTCTCCTGATACGGATCTCTTCATCCGTATGAATATACCATATCGTATCGCAAAACTCCTGATAATGATCTTCCAGAAGGAGTGCAGCTTCCACCACACATATCTTCTGTCCCTGCTGTTTCTTTACAGCTAACTGCTCTCTGATGTACTGTTTCACAGCCGGATGGATAATCTGGTTTAATTTCTCCAGAAGCTCTGGATGTGAAAATACTACATCCGAAACCTGTCTGCGGTCAATAGTTTTATCATTTTTTATGATTTGTCTTCCAAATAGTGCAATCACCGGTTCATAACAGGACTGCCCCGGCTCCATCACCAGATGCCCGATCTCATCTGCTTTCATCACATATGCCTGATACTTTTCTTCAAGAAAATCAAGCACTGTACTTTTTCCGGCACCCACTCCGCCGGTAATTCCTATTGTTATCATCATCACTTCGCCTCATACCAGTTATTACCCTGATGCATATCGACTTCCAGTTCTACGGAAAGCTTTGCGGCACCTTTCATCTCTTCTTCAAGAATAGCAGAAACCTGCGGGATTTCCTCTTTACAGGTCTCTATCAGAAGTTCATCGTGTACCTGAAGTACAAGACGGGATTTAAGATTCTCATCCTTTAATCGTCTGTACACACGGTTCATTGCAATTTTAATGATATCCGCCGCAGTTCCCTGTATTGGAGAGTTCATGGCTACTCGCTCCCCAAAAGACCTCTGCATAAAATTACCGGATTTCAGTTCCGGGATCGGCCTGCGTCTGCCAAACATGGTAGTCACATATCCTTTTTCTTTTCCCTCTTCCACCAGTCCGTCAAGAAATCCTTTGATCTTTGGATAAGTTTCAAAATATCTTTCAATATATTCTGCTGCTTCTTTTCGTGTGATACTTAAATCCTGGCTGAGCCCAAAGGAACTGATCCCATAAACAATTCCAAAATTTACTGCCTTGGCATTTCTCCTCTGCAGATCTGTCACCTCATTAAAGGGCACATGGAATACCTCTGATGCTGTATGTCTGTGGATATCCTGGGCTTCTTTATATGCCTGGATCAGTTTCTCATCCCCTGACATATGCGCCAAAACGCGAAGCTCGATCTGGGAATAGTCCGCATCCAGAAATACATATCCCTCTTCCGGAACAAATACCTTACGGATCAGTCTTCCAAGCTCCATTCTTACAGGGATATTCTGAAGATTCGGCTCTGTGCTGCTGATCCTTCCTGTTGCTGTAATTGTCTGGTTAAAAGTAGAATGAATCCTGCCGTCCTCTGCGATCTCACCAACAAGCCCGTCTGCATAAGTAGATTTCAGTTTCGCAAGCTGACGGTACTCCAGAATATCCTTTACAATGGGATACTCCGGTGCAAGCTTTTCCAGAATATCTGCCGCTGTGGAATAACCTGTCTTTGTTTTCTTTCCACCCTTAAGGCCAAGCTTTTCAAACAAGATCACTCCCATCTGTTTCGGAGAATTGATATTAAACTCTTCCCCTGCCTGCTGCCAGATCTGCTTCTCCAGTTCTCCAATACGTACACTTAGTTTCTCACCGTAGCTTTTCAGTTCTTCACTCTTCACGCTGATTCCCCATTTTTCCATGGAATCAAGAGTAAAGATCAGCGGAAGCTCAATCTGTGTATATACATTCCACATACCTGTATCACGCAGTGCTTCACACATGGGTTTCCGGCAGGCAAGTGCTGTATAGGCCATGTAGCAGGCCCATGCTGCAAGCCCCTCTGCACTCTCCTCCCATGCTTTTTCCACTGTTTTCTTTCCAAGAAGTTCCTCTCTTGCAGGCAGGATACGACCATTCAGATATTCCTTTGCCATATCATCGTAAGTATAGGAGGATTTCAGAGGATTCAGCAGATATGCAGCCACACCTGCATCAAATACAGCCATCGGATCATCAGATTTTATATGCTTGAGTAATGCCTTTACATCCAATGCACATACACATTTTTTATCATATTTCAGAGTACCGTCTGTATTGACATCAGATATCTCATTTTCCGGATCCTTCTTCACATCATCTGTATTAGATTTCATAATGTTCTCTGTGTTGGATTCAGATACTTTATGAAGGAGCCCTTCCAATTTTCCGCAGAGATAACCTTCTGTGATCATCCCTTCTACAGGAATATAATAAATTTCCTCTTCATTCAGCGCAAGTCCTGCACCAAATACCCTGCCATTCTCTGTAACCAGAGAAACACCCGCTGTCTTTCCTGCTTCCGCTTTCGCAAACAGCGCTTCACAGCCTGCCAGGTCTGCACATGTGAAAAACTCCTGTTCCAACGTATCTTCCTGTACTGCCGCAGAGTCAAAACGGTTAAGCAGATTCTTAAATTCCAGCTGTCTGCAGAGAAGGAAAGCTTCTTTTGTATAAAGATTTCCCAGTTTTGCCTTTTCATACGAAAACTCTATGGGACTGTCCGTACAAATCGTAGCCAGAGCCTTGCTCATCTGCGCCATATCATAATGTTCTCTCATTGATTCCCTGGCTCTGTTTGGCTTCAGCTCTTCCAGATGTTCATGAGCATTCTCAATACTTCCATACTCCACAATAATCTTTGTGGCAGTCTTCTCACCTACTCCCGGGATTCCCGGAATATTGTCAGCACTGTCACCCATCAGAGCCTTTAACTCAATGATCTGGGGAGGTGTCACCTGATATTTCTCGATCACCTGCTGTGCATGATAATCCTCTATGGTGGGCTTGCCCCTTACAGTCTTTGGCAAACGGATCATAACCTTATCTGTCGCAAGCTGAAGCAGATCTCTGTCACCGGAAAGGATTGTCGCATCCATTCCTGCCGCTTCGCTTTTCCTGGCCAGAGTTCCCAGAATATCATCCGCTTCGTAGCCTTCTTTTGTCACAACATTCACACCCATTGCAGTAAGCATTTCTTTGATCAGCGGTACCTGCTCTCTCAGTTCTTCAGGCATGGGTTTACGTGTTCCCTTGTATGCTTCAAACATCTTATGGCGGAAAGTCGGTGCCTTCAGGTCAAATGCCACTGTCAGATACTGAGGCTTCTCTTCCTCGATCGTCCGAAGAAGGATATTCAGGAAACCATATACTGCCCCTGTGTGTTTTCCTTCTGAATTTGTAAGATCCGGCAGACCATAAAAAGCTCTGTTCAGAATACTGTGTCCGTCAATCAGTAATATTTTTTCGCTCATAAAATCCTCCAGTGTCTTTATAGAATGTAATTTGTCTCCATCATTACAAAAATCAATATTGCCGCAATCGTAGCGATCAGAAGGCATATACTTACTCCAAACATCAGCCAACTGGCTTTCTTCTTGCGGATATATCTTCTGGATTTCCGGATATCCTGTTCCAGCAGTTTTTTGAAATCCAGAACCGAATCGCTGCTGTCATCATCAAGCTGCTGTGTTACCTCATGTACAATAAAATATGTTTCCAGTTCATCATAACAGGAAGAACAATTCTGTACATGATCGAGAAACTCTTCCAGTTCATTTAGTGGAAGATCATGTTTAATATAACTACTCACCATTCCTTCTGCAGTTCGGCAATCCATCTTCATTCCCTTCTTTCTTCCAAAAAA
Organism: Blautia sp. 1001283B150304_161114_C9; assembly: GCF_015668165.1. Classification (NCBI taxonomy): domain Bacteria; kingdom Bacillati; phylum Bacillota; class Clostridia; order Lachnospirales; family Lachnospiraceae; genus Blautia; species Blautia sp. 1001283B150304_161114_C9. Next base: position 27,042 of record NZ_JADPGO010000006.1, read on the forward strand.
CATCCAGGATGCTGCGTTCACTATTACGAATTATAACCGAACCGGAGTTAATTGGCAAGGAAAAGCAGCAGAAGCTCAAATCGCCTCTGCTGCTTTCATTGCTGTTCACTCAGTTTTCAGTGACATAACCAAATTTCCGGATTGCCTGTGGCAATGGACTTTTGGCTTGTATATCTTGAGAAAATATCACTTCTGCAAATTCACTTTCCCGGAAGATGTATCTGCATCAGCTTCTGTACTGTTTTCGGATTCTGCATTGTTCTCAGACTCTGTATTACTTTCAGATTCTGCCACTGCAGTGGGAACCTGTACAGGTGCATTCAGGATCTTCATAAATTCCTCACCTGTAATTGTCTCATGCTCATACAGATATTTTGCAAGTTCATGGAGCTTTCCGATATTGTCCTGAAGGATTTTCAGTGCTTTCTGGTGTTCCATCCTGACAAGCTCCACAACCTTCTTATCCAGAAGAGTCTGTGTCTCAAAAGAACAGCTTAAGCTGGAGTCTCCGCCCAGATACTGATTTGTCACATTCTCCATGGCAACCATATCGAAGTCTTCACTCATACCATATCTGGAGATCATTGCTCTTGCAAGCTTAGTCGCCTGTTCGATATCATTGGATGCTCCGGTTGTAATAGAATGGAAGATCAGTTCCTCAGCGGCACGACCGCCTGTAAAGGTCGCTATCTTATTTGCAAGTTCTTCCTTTGTCATCAGATAATGATCTCCGTCATCCACCTGCATGGTATATCCGAGTGCTCCTGATGTACGCGGAATAATAGTGATCTTGTGGACCGGTGCAGATTCGGTCTGCTTTGCTGCAACCAGCGCATGTCCGATTTCATGATAAGCAACTATCAGTTTTTCTTTATTGGAAAGAACTCTGTTCTTCTTCTGATATCCTGCGATAACTACCTCGATACTCTCCTCAAAATCTGCCTGGGTGGCAAATTTTCTGCCGTCACGTACTGCACGAAGTGCTGCTTCATTGACAATATTTGCAAGTTCTGCACCGGAAGCTCCGGCTGCAGCTTTCGCAATCTCATCAAAACGTACGGAATCTGCGATCTTAATCTTCTTTGCATGGACTTTAAGGATTTCCTCACGTCCTTTTAAATCCGGAAGTTCAACAGGAATACGTCTGTCAAAACGTCCGGGACGAAGAAGTGCGGGATCAAGGGAATCCGGTCTGTTGGTTGCCGCAAGGATCACAACACCTTTGGAGCCGTCAAAACCATCCATCTCTGTAAGCAGCTGGTTCAGAGTCTGCTCGCGCTCATCATTGCCGCCTGTAAATCCGGCACCATCACGTTTCTTGCCAATTGTGTCGATCTCATCGATAAATACAATACATGGAGCTTTCTCATTCGCCTGTTTGAAAAGATCACGCACCTTGGCAGCGCCCATACCAACAAACATTTCCACGAATTCAGAACCGGAAATGGAGAAGAACGGAACTTCCGCTTCACCGGCTACCGCTTTTGCAAGAAGTGTTTTACCTGTACCCGGAGGGCCTACAAGAAGGGCTCCTTTCGGCATAGATGCACCGATTTCTCTGTATTTCTGCGGGTTATGAAGATAATCTACGATTTCTGTCAGAAGATCCTTGGCTTCGTCCTCTCCCGCTACATCTGAGAATTTGATTCCCGTAGATGATTTCACATATACTTTCGCATTACTCTTTCCAAATGACATTGCCCCACCGGGACCTCCGCCCATGGAACTCATCATCTTCTTGCTGAGCCACCTTCCAAGAAGGATAAAGATGGCAATTGGCAGTACATATCCTGCGATCAGACTGATCCAGATAGATGTCTGCTGTGGTGCTGCTGCACCGAACTTGACATTTGCATCATGCAAACGGTCTACAAGGTCAGGATCATTCATCTTGACAGTTCTGAAATAACCCTCCTGTCCGTCACTCTCTGCTACATAATAAATATAATCATCCTGAATTTCTACTGTCTTAACGTAATCCTTCTCTACTCCTGTCAGGAAAGTACTGTAATCAGTCGTCTGTACCTTTCGTCCCTCAATTGCAGGAAGTAACAGCACATTCAGAAGAATGATAATAACTGCCGCAATGATATAATATACATAAAGCGGTTTTCTGCCAGGCTTTTTATTATCAAGGTTCATTGGCTTTTCCTCCATTTCGTTTTGTTATGATGTACCATATCACTTATTCATCTCTTTTTCAAGAAAAGCGAGATAAATTTCATAAAGATTTTAGAATTATCTGAACTGTTCAATACGGCAAATAAAAAAAGCGAAAACCTTCACAAACAAAGGCTTCGCTTACTTTTTAATGCCGGCAGTGGGACTTGAACCCACACGTGGTTGCCCACAACAGATTTTGAGTCTGCCTCGTCTGCCATTCCGACATGCCGGCATTGAAACGATTATTATCATATCACGTTTTTGTCGAAATGGCAAGGGCATTTTTGAGTTTTTTTAATATTTCACAAACCTCGTTTTAGAATACACACTACTTGCCTTGATCAGTTTCTGATATCTGGCAAACAGCTTCTCAGGAAGTCTGATAGTTACGGTTTTGTTGACCGCAAAAGCTTTTTTTCCAACATAGTTCAGTGCTGTACTGTTGATCCTGATCACTTTGACTGCCGGGCACTGGTAAAAAGCTCTGGCATCTATATGTCTGACACTGGCAGGAAGTATAAAATTTCGCAGTTTTGTACACTGTGCAAATGCGTTGCTGCCAATTCTTTTTACTCTGCTGCCAAATCTTATGTTCCGCAGATTCGGGCACTGGCTGAACGCATATTTTCCAATCGTTGTTACATTATTTCCAAAAATAACATCTGTAATTTCTTTGTTCCCGCTGAAGGCATTCTTGTCAATTGTAGTTACTTTATAAACTTTATCATCGATCACAACTGTAGCCGGAATCTGTATCACATTATATTCCGCAGCAAGACCTGTAACGCTTACTTCTCTTTCATTTAAAATCTTATAGCCAATTCCACCTATCAGGTACTTATAGCTTCCACCCTGTTCAGTTAATGGAGCTGCATTGAACTGATATCTCACAGGTTGTACAATATCGTTTTTCTCCCATATACCTCCTGTATATTCTTCTCTCTGGAAAAAGATATATATATTGTATGCACGTTCCACCTTTGTATAAATACCCTTTGCAGAACCGATTTCCCATTTCCTGTGAATATCGCTTTCCTGCGGTTTGAGAGAAAGACTCCAGTATAATGGTGTCCATCTGACATCTCCCTCAACAGGATTCGTATTCTGCGTTCCGGCACCGGTCACATTAAATTTATAGTAAGTGTTGGGATAGAAAACCAGAGGTTTGTCAAGTCCTTCAACGACACTGTCATTTGCACTTACCCCTTTGCTTTCATCTGTGTCTGTTGAAGTTTCCTCTCCGGCTGCCCAGATGAAATTCTGTGTATCTGCTCCATCCTGAAATTCCGCTGCACCGGCCGTACTGACCGGAACTGCTGCCAGAACACCTGCCAGCACCATAGCTGCTATTTTTTTCATTACTCTCTCCTCCTCTTTTTCAGCAGTATATAAAATATATACAACTGTTCAGTCCTTTCTTATAGCAATAGTGAACTGTTACTGTTCTGCTTACAATTTATATCTACATCTTGTATTTTACTTATTTTTCTGCTAAATGTCTACCTTGATTTTCTGCTAATCCTGTCGTATTTTTACTTCATCTGTATTCCACTTCTCATACGTGATATAATCCGCACCCATTTTCCTGAAAATGTCTACCATATCTTCATTCCGGCAAAGCCATACGGATATGCGGATTCCATTCTGATGGGCATTGTTGATATCATTCATACTGATATTTTTATACTCTGCACTTATGTCCAGATCATATTTCTTACACTGCTGTATCATAGAAGCATTCATGCGCACTGTACGAATCCACTGCAATTTCCCTGTAAATCCCATCTCACGCAGTTTACCAAGTGTTTCTATGCGGAAACAGATGATTACCGGCTCTTTCTGTGATTCAGTCAGAAGCTGCATAAACAAATTCATGGCTTCTTCCGTACGGATTGACTTTATTTCAATCACCGGCGTCACAGAGTACTTATTGCAGCATGCAATATACTGTTCCAGTGTAGGAATAAGATTATCCGGATACTGTGAAGCATTTCTTCCATTTATAATCGGATACTGCTTTATCTCCTCATAGGTCATCTCTGAAATAAGCCTGTCCTCCCCACACATCCGCAGCAAAGAATCATCATGAGAGACAACCAGAACTCCATCTGCGGTCTCTCTCACATCTGTCTCCACAAACTCCGCCCCATTGCGTCCTGCCATCTCAAAGGCAGGCACGGAATTCTCAGGTGCTTCTGTCTGTTCACCTCTGTGCAAAATATAATGAGTAACTCCATCCAGGGGTTTCCGGAACTTTTCCTCATCTTCCGGTGCAGGTGTGATTTTCGGAGTTGGCGTGACCGTTACCGTCGGCTCCGGGGTCACAGATGGTGCTGGTTCATCCGGCGTCAGTGTAGGCGTAATTTCCGGAGTTTCTGACGCTGCCGACAGGACGATCACTTCTATCTCTGATACATATCTGTCAGTACCATAAGAAACACTGGTGATTTTGACATTTCCCGCCTTTTTTGCAGTAACTTTTCCTTTCTTTGATACAGTTGCCACCGTTTTATCAGAAGAAGTATAAGTCAGCCTTTTTCCATACTTCTGCGGCTCCAGAATAATTGTCTTTCCTGCCGTTACTTTCACCTGTTTTTTGTATTTCTTAAAAAGAACTGTTTCCGTTTTATTATAGACAAAAACCTCGCAGTTTACTTTCAGTCCACTCATCTGTGCTGTGATCGTTGCCTGTCCGGGCTTTAAACCATATATCCTGCCATTTATAACCTTTACACATTTTGAGTTACTGCTGGTCCATTTAAACTTCTTTGGACTCACTTTTGTATCATGATTCAGGATCTTTACTGTATAAGTGGCACCGGTCTTTACAACCACCTCAGATTTATGCACTCGATATTCGTCTGCTGCATAAGTATTATCTGCCACATATATTATACTGATAAAACCTGTAATTATAAGCACAATAGCAAATATGGCAGACCTTACAGTCTGCATGCCTGTTCTTTTGTCTCTGTATTCTTTTTTCTTATCTCCCATTATTCTATCTCTCATCTCTCATATGCCATTCCTGATCTGCTGCTTTTATTTCCGGTATGTTCTTAAACACTTCACAATCCTGATCACATTCGTCTCTGATGCAGGGACAGACCATCTTTACTTTTTTAAAATGTCCGGGAACACCCTCATATTGTACACTCCACAGACCATTGTAATGCAGCTGTTTACACATTCCTGTTTCATATTCATATTTAATCATACGTCTACCTCCGAACAGACAAAATTTTTACAGTACATTCTTCTGAAACCACTGTTCCTCCATGCAAAACGAAAGGCACTAACCTTCCAGCATCATGCACAGATCAGTACCTTTCTTTTTGTGTGTTTTTATGTCCTATCTGCCCCGTCAATACCACAGGACAGTAAATCACAGAATAATCACAGCATTATTCCATATCTTCCAGTAATTTCTCATAAATCGGGAAGCAGTCAAATGTTGCGAAATAATCCTTCGGTGTCTCGGCACGGCGGATCATCTCGAAACTTCCATCTTCATGGAGAAGGATCTCAGAAGATTTCAGTTTACCATTGTAGTTATATCCCATGGCAAAACCATGAGCTCCTGTATCATGGATCACAAGAAGATCTCCCATATCAACCTTCGGAAGATAGCGGTCAATTGCAAACTTATCATTGTTTTCGCAGAGAGAACCTGTCACATCATACATATGATCACAGGGCTGGTCTTCTTTTCCCATAACAGTGATATGATGGTATGCGCCATACATTGCCGGACGCATCAGGTTTACAGCACACGCATCCACACCAATATATTCTTTATGAGTATGCTTCTCATGGATTGCCTTAGTTACCAGGCAGCCATACGGTCCCATCATGAAACGTCCCATCTCTGTATAGATTGCAACATCACCCATTCCGGCCGGAACAAGTACTTCTTCGTATACTTTGCGGACACCCTCACCGATCTCTCTGATATCATTCGGAGTCTGATCTGGTTTGTAAGCGATTCCAACACCACCGGAAAGGTTGATAAACTTCACATGAGCACCTGTCTCCTTCTGAAGTTTCACTGCCATTTCAAACATCTCTTTCGCTAGCATCGGATAATACTCATTTGTCACAGTATTGCTTGCAAGGAATGCATGGATACCGAATTCCTCGGCACCTTTTTTCTTCAGGATCTTGAATGCTTCAAAAATCTGCTCTGTTGTCATACCATATTTGGCATCTCCGGGGTTGTCCATAATATCGTTGCTGATCTTAAACACTCCGCCCGGATTATAACGACAGCTGATCACCTTCGGAATATATCCTACGGCTCTTTCTACGCTCTCGATATGTGTGATATCATCAAGATTGATGATCCCACCGATTTCATTTGCATATTTGAATTCTTCTTCCGGTGTATCATTGGAAGAAAACATGATATCTCCCTCTTTGCATCCGATTGCTTTGGACATCATCAGCTCTGTCATGGAAGAACAGTCACAGCCACAGCCATACTCCTGAAGGATCTGGATCAGAAATGGATTTGGAGTTGCCTTCACAGCAAAGAATTCTTTGAAGCCCTTATTCCATGCAAATGCTTCTTTCACTGCCTTTGCATTCTCGCGGATACCTTTTTCATCATAAAGATGGAAAGGTGTAGGAAACTGCGCAGTGATTTCCTGAAGTTTATCCAGGGTGACAAATGGTACTTTTTTCATAATAATCTTTTCTCCTCTTACTTCTTGTGTATATGTGTATATAAATGATCCTGACAGTACTCGTAGTTTCCGTTACATTTAGAACAGAAACGGAATTCCAGATTCGGATCATCTTTCTCTGTACGGCCGCAGACTGCACATTTGTGCTTCGTCACTTCCCCTGACTTGTTACCACCCGGGAAGGGAACGGTCTTACTTTCTCCCATTGCTCTCTTAAACTGGTTTCTGCGATGGATTTCCTTCGGATTGTATCTGTTAAGATTTCTTGTACCAAGGAAGAAAATAATAAAGTTCAGTAAGGATGCGATGATCGGCAGTGCCATAAACCATGCTCCTCCCATAAAATATCTGACAATATCATATACCACAAGAGCAGCATATACAATCGCCATCCACTTCATCTTGATCGGGATTACAAAGTACAGTAAAACCTTCATATCCGGATATGTCAGCGCATATGCCAGAAAAATAGATAAACTGATATAATACGTTGAAAACTGTGATCCATTCAGATAAGCATCTAACACTCCACCTGTGATAAAATACAAAATAAACGCAGAAATTACTGTAAAAATCATTCCAGATAAAATATATACAGTAAATCTGAATGATCCCCATGTACGTTCCAGCGATGCACTGATCGGATAATAAAAGAACAATATCGCAATCACAAACCATAAAGCAGATGACGTACTCGGCGGATAAATAATCCATGTAACAAGTCTCCATATCTGACCATGCAGGATTTTAGAGACATTCAAACTCAACATGGAAAGAGCCCCTGGATTAATATACATCAATGCATATCCCAGTACATAGCTTACAATAATATAGATCGTAAGATTCTCAATCCCGCGATTTCCAAATTTTCGTTCCAGTTTGTCAATAAATTTCATAAATCTCCCTTTCTCACAAAATGCTATTCGTTCTTTCGTTACAGCGGATATCCACAATCTGCTTTCTCTGCGTAATTATGCACCGAATAACTGCCTCTCAGTTCAGACATAAAATCAGAAAAACTTCTTCTTGGAAAGAAATATCGCTGCAATAATACTTGCCACTACAGAAAGGATGATAACGATAAGAAATCCCCATGGTGTCCTGGAAAACGGCATTCCTGCAGCACTCAGGTTCATACCATACGCACTGAAAACAATAGTCGGAATACTCATAACAATGGTAATAACAGCCAGAACCTTCATGACAATGTTCAGGTTATTGGAAATAACTGACGCAAAAGTTCCCATCATACTGCTGAGGATACCACTGTAAATATTAGCCATCTCGATAGCCTGCTTATTCTCAATGATAACATCCTCCAGCAGCTCTGTATCCTCCGGATATTTCTTGATACTCTCCACCTTCAGAAGTTTCTCCAGAACCATCTCATTGGAACGCAGAGATGTGGTAAAGTATACCAGTGATTTCTCCAGTTCCAGAAGTTCCATCAATTCCTGATTTCTTGTAGACAGATGAAGTTTCTCCTCAATCTGCTCGCTCTTCTTATCTATAATACGCAGATATCTCAGATACATGCTGGCATTACGGTACAAAATCTGCAGAATAAATCTGGTTTTCATATAGGTAAAAAAGTTTCTTACCCTGCCTTCCATAAATCTTGTCAGAACCTGTGTGTCTTCCAGACATACAGTAAAGATCATCTTCTGAGTCACGATAATACCAAGAGGGATGGTCACATACCAGTCCTTCTCGTTACGTTCTTCAATCGCAGGTACATCTGCAAGGATAAGGGTATAATTGTCCTCCACTTCTATACGGGAACGCTCTTCCTCATCCAAAGGTGCGCGCAAATCGTCCACCTCTATCCCAAATTGCTCGGAAATTTCAAAAATTTCTGTTGCCGTAGGATTCGTCAGTGCAATCCAACAGCCCTCCTGTGGTTCCTGTATTTCATGGATAGCGCCATCGATTGTCTTAAAAATCCTTACCACGATCCACACTTCCCTTCTTTTTCTCGATTTCCCCTCAAATAAATCTGCAACTATTCAGAGCTTCTGCAAGAGATTACTGAACAGTTACGTTTACTCTTTATTTTCACAAAGACTCAAACATCATTATAATTTGAACATGAATTTTTGTCAATTCCAATGCTTTCGGTTTACAAAACTTTTACACTTCGCTATAATAAAGTAGTATTTATTTATAAAAGTCCCGTAAGGTGGGGCGTACAGATTGTGGGAATGATTTTCCAAACACGCTCTAACTATGGCAACTGAATTCAGGTGAAATATCCCGCAAAGTGGGGCGTGCAGATTGTGGGAATGATTTTCCAGACACGCTCTAATACAATAACAGGAAAGGATACAAATCATATGAGCCAGTCATCATTTGGAAATAAATTTAAGGTAACCACCTGGGGGGAATCCCACGGAAAAGCTCTCGGAGCTGTGGTAGACGGATGCCCGGCAGGCCTCCCTCTCTGCGAAGAGGACATTCAGAAATTTCTCGACAGAAGGAAACCCGGACAGAGCAGATACACCACTGCCCGCAAAGAGGGAGATCTGGTAGAAATCCTCTCAGGTGTCTTTGAAGGCAAAACCACCGGAACTCCAATTTCTCTAATGGTAAGAAATACAGACCAACGCTCCAGAGACTACGGAAATATTGCATATTCCTATCGTCCCGGACATGCAGACTATACTTTTGACCAAAAATACGGATTCCGCGACTACAGAGGCGGCGGACGTTCTTCAGGGCGGGAAACCATCGGAAGAGTTGCAGCAGGTGCCATTGCTTCTAAAATATTAGAAGAACTTGGCATTTCAATCTGCACCTATACCAGATCTATCGGACCTGTTGAAATCGCTTCTTTTAATAAAGAAGAAATCCATCAGAATGCATTTTATATGCCGGACGCACAGGCAGCAGTGAAGGCCGGTAAATATCTGGAAGAATGTATGAAGAATCAGGACAGTGCAGGCGGCGTGATCGAATGTCGTATTACCGGAACACCTGCCGGACTTGGCGAGCCTGTCTTTGACAAGCTCAGTGCTCTTCTTGCCCACGCCCTGATGTCCATCGGTGCAGTCAAGGCTGTTGAAATCGGTGACGGCATTGCAGTGACTTCCTCAAACGGTTCCACTGACAATGATGGATTCACAGTCAAAGACGGTGAAATCATCAAAACCTCCAACCACGCAGGCGGAATCATGGGAGGAATCAGTGACGGCAGTGAAATCATACTTCGTGCCCATATCAAGCCAACCCCATCCATCAGCCAGCCGCAGCAGACCGTAACCAAAGATAAAGAACCTCTTTCTCTGGAAATTCATGGCCGACATGATCCGGTCATTGTCCCAAGAGCAGTGGTTGTGGTAGAATCTATGGCAGCAATCACACTGGCGGATGCGCTCTTTGTCAATATGAGTTCCCAGATGGATAAGGTTCGGGATTTTTATCGGAAATAATTCCAATTAATCCACGCAAAAATACCTTCACTTGAATTCTGAGCTGATCTCAGTTTCAAATGAAGGTATTTTATTATCTGCCTATATTGCTGATTCTATGTAACGAATCTGTTATTCTTCCGGAACCGGCCAGATTCTGATACAGTTTGGCTCTGTAATCTTAATCGGCTTGCCGTTCATCACAATAATATTCTTCTCATAATCCACTGTAAAAGTAGTCAGTGTATTACTTGCATGATTAGCCAGCACCAGATGCTTATCATCCGGTAAAAGTACCAGATCTTTCGGATATTCACCACTGATCGGGAGTGTAAACTTCCTTGTCAGCATACCAGTCTCCTCATCACGCTCAAACATGGAAACTGTATCCTCACCTGCTGTTGTACAGAAAAGATGCTTGCCATCATTTGCAAGAGAAAGACCGGACGCTGCATTATGTGTATCATGAACATCCTTCTTCGCACTTGTCTCAATCGTCTGGATCAGTTCAAACGCCGGAACCTTACCGCTTCCATCATATTTGTAAGCCCTGATCTCATTACTGAGTTCAAAGAGAATATAAGCAAACTTACCATCATCGCTAAAACGAATGATACGCGGGCCGCTCTCTCTCGGACATCTCAGGATGTCTACCAGTTCCAGCTTATTGCGCAATTTGTTGACACGGTAAATCTTCACCTGATCAATTCCGTTATCTACTGCACAGAGATATTTATTATCCGGAGTCGGACGAACACAGTTCACATGGGGACGGAAGTTACGCTCTGCAACACTTCCGAGTCCTGTATGGAATACGCCATCCATCAGGCTTCCGAGTCTGCCGTCCTTATGAGTATGTACAACAGTCACCTTACCGTCATGATATCCGGCAACATAAAGATACTTACCGTCAACATCTGTAGAAAGGAAGCAGCCTCTCATTCCATCAATATTTACACTGTTGATACGTGACAGATCACCATTTTTATCACGTTCAAATACTGCAACACCCTCATCCTCGATAGAATAAAGATACTTACCATTCTTTGAAACAGCCATGTGGGATGCATTACTTACTTCAACACTGCTGCGTTCTGTAAGAGTGCCATTCTCAACATCAACATCATAAACATGGATTCCCTGTCTGGAAGAGCCATGTGTATAAGAGCCCACATAAGCTACATATTTCTTTTCACTCATAATGCTTTTTTCCTCCTGCTGTCCTGAAGTTTATTTATCATCGCTCACTCTGTTCCCGTCTGCTGTCAGCGAGCAATAATATTTTCGTCCCGATATTGCCGGACGATGTCATACGATAAGGTGATTATAGCACATTTTCCCAATCAGAACAAGATTACGGAACTCAGTTTTATGTATTTTTTCCAGTTCATGGGTTACTGTCGTTACTGTTCACATACAAGCCAAAATTCTATTGCCGCAGGCAATCTGGAATGAATTTTGGCTAAGTTCTATACCGGATAAGCGCTCTGCTGTTTATTTGGTAAAATAATTTCTGACAGCCTCCAGTGTCTGGTCTATGATCTCATCTGTATGGGCAACAGATAAAAACATTGCCTCAAACTGTGACGGAGCCATATGGATTCCCTGCGCAAGCATTCCCTTGAAATATTCAGAGAAAGCTTTTGTATCTGAAGATTTGGCTGATGTATAATCCACAACCTCCTGCTCTGTAAAGAACAGGCTTCCCAGGGAGGATACGTGATTGATATGGTAAGGCAGATTTTTCTCTGCCAGGATTTTCTCCATACCGCCATAGAGACGTTTTCCTTTTTCCTCCAGATCTTTATAGATTTCCTGGTGCTCATAGAGGTATTTTAACTGTGTCAGTCCTGCTGCCATTGCAATAGGATTTCCGCTTAAGGTACCGGCCTGATAAACCTTTCCAACAGGAGAAACCAGTTCCATGATTTCTCTACGTCCACCATATGCACCAACCGGCATACCTGCGCCGATGATCTTACCATAGGTAACCAGATCAGGGGTCACACCAAAATATTCTGCAGCACCGCCAAAAGCCAGACGGAAACCAGTAATAACCTCGTCAAAGATCAAAAGAGCACCGTACTCATCGCAGAGCTTTCTCAGCCCTTCCAGAAACCCCTTTTTCGGGGGAACCACACCCATGTTGGCGCCTACAGCTTCCACGATAACAGCAGCAGTCTGTCCGTCAGCCTGCTCCATCAGTGCACGTACACTGTCCAGATCATTGTAAACAGCAGTCATGGTATCCTCTGTGCATCCCTTAGGAACACCGGCACTGTCCGGAACACCGCTTGTCATCACACCGGAGCCTGCACTTACCAGCATGGCATCACTGTGTCCATGATAGCATCCTGCAAATTTAATAATCTTATTCTTTCCTGTAAATCCTCTGGCAACACGGACTGCACTCATAACAGCCTCTGTACCGGAATTTACCATACGCACCATATCCACATGTGGAATATGGTCACAGATGAACTCAGCCATCTCCACTTCGATTGCAGTTGCACATCCGAAGCTGAGGCCCTTTTCACATGCCTTCAGTACACTTTCTTTTACTTCCGGAAAATTATGGCCCAGGATCATCGGTCCCCAGGAATCGATATAATCCACATATTCTTTTCCATCAACATCATAAATATGGCATCCGTCTGCACGGTCGATAAATCTCGGTGCAATACCGATTGCGCCATAGGCACGTACAGGACTGTTTACTCCTCCCGGAATCACCTTTACTGCTCTGTCAAATAATTCTTCTGATAAACCCATCAGCCGATTCTCCCTTCATCCATGCATTTTGCAAGTTCTTTTGCATAATAAGTAAGATAGATCTGGGCACCTGCACGGTATGCACTGACTGCCATCTCACACATAATACGTTCTTCATCGATCCAGCCCATCTTTGCAGCTGCTTTCACCATTGCATATTCACCGCTTACACTGTATGCTGCAACCGGCACATTTACAGCCTTTGATACCTCAGAGACCATATCCAGATAAGACATGGCAGGTTTTACCATAATGATATCTGCGCCCTCTTCCACATCTGTAAGCGCTTCCTTCATTCCCTCTCTTCTGTTGTGGAAATCCATCTGGTAACTCTTTCTGTCACCAAAGGACGGTGCAGAACCTGCAGCATCACGGAATGGTCCATAGAAAGCAGATGCATATTTTACTGCATATGACATGATCGGCGCTCCATAATGTCCGTTCCCGTCAAGAGCCTCACGGATAGCACGTACACGTCCGTCCATCATATCAGAGGGAGCTACCATATCTGCGCCTGCCTCTACATGGGAAACAGCTGTCTTAGCCAGTAATTCCAGTGTTGCATCATTATTTACATCATGACCGCAGAGCACTCCGCAGTGTCCGTGTGAAGTGTACTCACACATACATACATCTGTGATATAGTACATGTCCGGGAACTGTTTCTTTGCTTCTCTCAGGGCCTTCTGTACGATTCCGTTGGGGTCGTACGCACCGCTTCCCACCTCATCCTTATGATCCGGGATACCAAACAGCATAATGCTGTTTACTCCTGCATTCTGCAGACGTTCCAGTTCAAAAGGAAGACGGTCTACACTGTAGCGGAACTGTCCTTCCATAGAAGGGATCTCTTCTTCGATTCCTGTTCCCTCTTTTACAAATAAGGGATAGATAAGGGAAGACTTGTCCATTCTTGTCTCTCTTACCATTTTTCTTAAATTTTCACTGCCTCTTAATCTTCTTGGTCTCTGAATTAAATCCATGTCTTTTTGCTCCTTTTATCAACAATTCTCATAACTGTTCCATTTTTTGCAGAATAGTTATCAGTTTTCCTGTTTCATCTCTTCCACAAGCTCTATGAGACTTTCGATGGTAGCCTTCTTTGCCATGCAGGTCTGCATACCATAAGCATCTGCTGCAGCTTTGGTCTGTTTTCCGATACAGGCAGCTTTTACCTTCGTATAGTCCAGTCCCTTTGTGCCTTCCACAAAGCCCTTTACAGTGGATGCACTGGTAAATACTACACAGTCCACACTTCCTGTCTCCAGTTCTTTCTTCTCATCGATCAGCCTGCTCTTCTCATAACGAGTAGTGTAGGTTGCAATATCATCCACCTGTGCCCCTGTCTGCTCCAGCAGTTCTGTCAGCTTTTTATTTCCGGCTTCAGCTCTTGGGATCAGGATTTTTTCATTTCCCTGAAGTTCTTTTGCAAGCTCTGCTCCAAGAGTATCTCCGTCATACACATCTGGCACAAAATCAGCCAGCAGGTGATGCTCTTTCAGCTTTTTTTTCGTTCCTTCACCGATCACTGCGATCTTCGCCTGTCCCAGGCTGCGCACATCCATCTCTTTTCTGTCCATCTCGTCAAAAAAGATTTCCACACCTGCAGGACTTGTAAAAATGATCCACTGATAAATATCCAGTTTCTCAAATGCCTCATACAGTCTGCTGTTATCCTCTACAGGTACTGTACAGATAGACGGCAGTTCCAGAACCTCGGCACCTTTCTGGCGGAGAAGATCTGCTGTCTTTGAAATATGCTGTCTTGGTCTTGTGACCAGAACCTTCCAGCCTGCCAGAGGAAGCTTCTCATACCAGGCAAATTTGTCAGCCAGAGAACATACCTTTCCCACAACAATAATGGCAGGTGTCTCTATCCCCTGTCTGTCCACCTCTTCCTTGAGGGTACCTACAGTAGCAACCACCCGCTTCTGTCCTGCTGTTGTTCCTTTCTGAAGAACTGCTGCCGGCATATCCGGATCCATGCCGCCTGCAAGAAGACCTTTGCAGATATCCTCCAGTGCTGCAATTCCCATGAGAAATACCAATGTTCCCTTTGTCCGGGTCAGTGCATTAAAATCTATATCATACTCCTGTCCTGCACGTTTATGTCCTGTAATGATATGTAAGGACGAACAGAAATCCCTGTGTGTCACAGGAATCCCATTGTAAGCAGGAACAGAAATCGGAGATGTCACTCCGGGTACGATCTCATAAGGGATTCCATTCTCAGAAAGGAGTTCCAGTTCCTCCCCGCCTCTTCCAAAGAGGAAGGGATCTCCACCTTTAAGTCTTACTACTTTATTTCCTTTTTTGGCTTCTTCCAGAAGAACTTTATTAATGTCCTCCTGCACCATTGTATGGTGATTTGCTCTTTTGCCTACATTAATCAGTCTGGCATGCTCCGGGATCTTTGCCAGAACCCCTTCGCCCACCAGACTGTCATATACTACCACATCTGCCTGCTGCAGAACCGCTGCGCCCTTTAATGTAAAAAGCCCGATATCACCCGGTCCCGCACCAACCAGCCAAACCTTGCCAGCTGCCATGTTTCTTCTCCTTTTTGCGTCACAAGAATTTTCTTTTTATAAATTTTTTTATCTTCCCTCACAGTCAGACTTCAATTGCTTTGCAAGTGCAATTCCAAGCTTCTCTCCATCCTCTGCTGCACCTCTGATCTGACCTGTAAGCCACTTTCCTGTAGCTTCACTGTAATATAAGCCGCGGATAAAGATCTCATCTCCGTCCACCTCTGCAAATGCAGCTACAGGCGAAGAACATCCTCCGTCCAGATATTTTACATATGCGCGCTCTGCAGTTCCTGCAAGCCAGGCATCCCTGTCACAGTATCCGTCCAGATACCCATAATCCTCACCTTTGCGTCCCTGCACAGCCAGAATCCCCTGACCTGCTGAAGGAATCATCTCATCCGGTGTAAAATATCTGCTGATCCTGCTTTCCAGTCCCAGTCGTTTCAGGCCTGCCGCTGCCAGGATCAGCCCGGAATACTCTCCTTCATCCAGCTTGCGAAGTCTTGTCTGCAGATTTCCACGGATACTCTTTACCTCCATCTCAGGATACAGCTTCTTTAACTGAAGAGTTCTCCTTAAGCTGGAACATCCCAGAGGTTTATCCGGATCCAGCTCCGCCACTCCCTCAGGAAGCACCAGTACATCTCTTGGATCCTCACGCTTTGAAAAAGCCAGAAGCGGAAGCTCTTTTGGAACCTCCATAGGCATATCCTTAAGACTGTGTACAGACAGATTGCTTTTACCATCCAGCAATGCCCTGTCCAGTTCTTTTACAAACAATCCTTTTCCGCCCACCTTATCCAAGGTACGATCCAGAATAATATCTCCTGTCGTTTTCATAGTCAGGATATTTACTGTTATTTCAGAGCCGGCATTTTCTTCACGGTTTTTCTGCTCTATGTAGCTTTTTACCATCTCACTCTGGAGAACTGCCAGCTTACTCTCTCTACTTCCAATGATCACCTCAGTCATCATTTTCCTCCTCATTATCATCTTCCTGCGCAACTCTCTCCAGGGCATTCTGAATCTCTTCTCTTATCCTGCGCGCTTTTTTATGGTCCAGACCACTGGCTGTAATTCCCACCACCAGTCCCTCTTCCATATAAATTCCCGGGAAATAAAAATCGCACTGCTCCCTGTCACTGGCTACATTAACATAAACGCCTTCCTGCCTGCAGATCCTGTGGATCTCATCATTTAACTTTCTGTCATTGGTAGCTGCGATCACCATATATGCCATCGCAAAGTCTGTACGCTTCACCGGACGTGTGATCAGCTCTACATAGCCGGCTTTGCCAAGCTCCATCATCTCCATGGTGACCTTCGGAGCAATGACTCTGATATTTCTGGTGAATGATAAAAGGGTTTTCACTCGACGGGTTGCAATGTTTCCGCCGCCTACAACCACGATATTCTTATCTGATAAGTCTATAAACATTGGAAAATACGGCTTATTCTTCATATATTTTCTCCAGTCCTGCCACACACTCAAGGAAAATCTCCTGATTCAGACTGTCACGCAGACCAAAGATCAGTTTATTTACTACTTTTCCTGCTGCCGTATCCACTGCATGGACCAGATTCTGCCTGTCATCCTCTTCCATAGGTGTTTTCTTTAATATCTTTGCAATCCTTAAATTCAGGTCATTGACTGCCTCATCTTTAATATCCTGAATTCTTGGGATCAGGTCTCTTCCATCCAGCCATTGGAAAAATTCATCCATCTGCTCTCTTACGATCGCGCCTGCTGCCTCCAGATTTTCCTGAAGTTCTGCAGGAACTTCCTCTATACGGAAGCTGTCCATGTCATAAAGTGTGACCCCCTGAAGCTTTCCAACAGATGGCTCTATATCTCTGGGAACTGCCAGATCGATCAGAATCAAGTCATCCTTTGTCCGGATTCCCTGGAATAATTCTTCTCTTAATGTGAAATTCGGGCTTGCAGTTGCACTCACTACAAGGTCACACTGCGGCACATACTCCATTCTGTCACCGTAATTAATGCGCTTACAGCCCAGCGGAATATTCACAACTCCGCTTCTGTACTGACGGATGGTCACTGTCACATCTGCACCTGCCTCCTGCAAAGCCTGAGCAGCCACCTTACCCATCTCACCGTTACCGATGACCATACAGGTCTTATCCCTGAGAGAATACCCTTTCTCTGCCAGAAATCCGATGGCCTGATGGATCACTGACGGATTTCCATGGGAAAAAGGAACCTCTGTCTTAATCCTCTTTCCTGCTGTGGCAGCCATTCTGAACAGAACCTCCAAAACACCATCTGCCGCAAAATTCTCTCTTGCCAGATTCAGGGCATCCTTCACCTGTGTAAGGATCTGATCCTCCCCTATGATCTGTGATTTCAGACCACTGGTAAGATAAAAAAGATGCTCAACTGCCTCCTGATCCTTACGCTCTACAAAATATTGTCTGTAAGAATCCTCAGTGATTCCCTTTATCCTGCAGAGGCAGTCATAAAGACAGACATCCACCTCATCATCCACACTTGCCCAGACCTCCAGGCGGTTACAGGTGGACAAGATCACGCATCCATATATTCCATTTTCATTCTTTATTTTTTCCATTGCTTCACCGGCATTTTTCTTTGTAAATGCAAATTTCGCACGAATATCCACCGGTGCCATATTATGGTCAATTCCAATCATGGAAATACTCATAATTTCTAACTCTCCTTCGTATTTCACCATTCCTCATTCATTTCATATCAAATCAAATATCCCACTGGCAACAGGGTATTTGATTTGATATGAAATCCGGACAGCTAAAAAGCACTGTCAGAAATATCATAATCATTTCCTGTTAAGATGTCAATTGTAAACACGGAAAAAACTCAGCATTAGAGTAAAGAATGTTACTGTTCACATACCACTATCCCGCGAGGTGTTTTGGCATGAATATGCCAAAATCCCGAGACATACAAGCCAAAATTCCATTGCCGCAGGCAATCTGGAATAAATTTTGGCTAAGTTACTGTGAACGGAGTGAACAGTAACTAAAGGATAACGTGACAAGACCTCATTACCGTTCGTTCTGCATCCGGTAATGAGGTCTGAATATTCTGTGTTCACTGTTTGTCTATTCTCATCAGCACCTTACATTTCTTTCTGTAACAGGCGATTCCATATTTTATGATTGTATGAATCCCTTCCTGCTCTAACGCCTCAGTATATCTGATATCTATAATCTGCTGAAGTGCTTTTTCGCACTCTCCCTGAAGATTTTCGTCATCTGCATATTTTACTTCGATCACAATTCCCACATCTTCATCTTCTATACGGATCAGAATATCCCCGAATCCGTCTCCTGATTCCCGATTTGACATTACTGACCAGTTCTCTTTGAATCCCAGAATACCAAGCAGCAATCCATGATAGAAATTTTCTTTCGTTGGTTTCCGGGCAAAGGTATCTCTTATGCTGATCGTTTTTTTCATATATTCTGTAAAAATCAACTCTACTTTTTCCGGATTTTTGTTCAGCAGTGCATCACACAAATCGCTGACTGTTTTTCCATCGTCCTTTACATACCTTCTTATTGTTTATCCGTCTTATTACTGTTTATAATAGCATGAATCCTACTGTAATTCCAGAAAATAATGTAACCTGTTACTATCGCAAGTGACAGTGGCAAACGAAGTAAAATGGTATAATATAGATATAGATAGAATACGTATGTAAACGAATTTCCCGGGATAATGAAATGCATATGGGTCCCGAACAAGAAAGGAGGGTTTCTATGAACAGAAAGTGCAAAAAGACAGGGATTTTTATAGGTCTTACTATGGCAGTTGCAGGTATGACTGCCTGCGGTGAAACTGAACCGGAAGAAACACCGGTGGTGAAAGAAGAAACTGCGAAACCAACAGAAACACCGGCACCAACTTCAACGCCGACTCCCACACCGACCCCGATTCCTGAATATGTAGATTATGATTATGAGGAAGCCGGAGTTACCATTCAGATTCCAGGTATGTTGTGGGATATCAAACCGGAGAAAACAGATTCAGGTCTTATATTTACAGATCCTGATGAAAAATGGCTTATTCGTTTCTATCCGCTTACCTATGACAGGAAAATTCGTGTATATGATAATCTGACAAATGTTTTTGGAGAAGATGGCTCGAAAGTAAAAGATAAAAATTTAAGCTCCGTTTCCATTGAAGAAGGGGACTATGGAAATTCAGGTTATAAGTACAAACGTTATACATGGGCTTTTGATGTAGAAAAAGCAAGCGCATATGAATCATTTATTACGGCGTACCCCCATATTGTTGAAATTATCAATTATGACCAGACTGCGATTGAGGGGTATAATGCAATTCTGGTGGAAGTTACAACACCGGAGGGACTGGATGAGGCCGGTTCTTTAGATCGAGAACAGTTTTATGCGTATACTTCGCTGAAAGAATCATTATCCAGAGATATTCAGGATCAAACTGCAACTCGCGAAAAATATCCGGATGTTTCGGATATTGACACCAAAGAGACACGCCGCTTTGTAGAGAATCTGACATTTGCAGAAGGCGGCTCTACCATTGCAGCTTCTATTGACGGAGTTGAACTGGAAATTCCTGCATTTTGGGAAATAATTCCTACGTCTGCTGAGCAACATCTTCTGGTATCTTTTAACAGAGGTACGGAGGAGAAAGGATCTCTTGCAATCCATCCGGCTACTATGAATGGATATGATCCCGTTTATAATGCATTACTTGGCTGTGGACGTGGTGCAGGTGTGGACCGGGATGACCAGGAAGAGATTCAGGCGCGGTTTAAAGCTGCAGAAGCAGATGGTCTGGTAAAAGAATTCAAGGCAGGAAAAACTGTTTTCTACGGTGCATATTCACCAGTATCACATAAACTTTCTTTCAATACCCTGTTTACCAAAGAGCATTGTCTGTGTATAGAGCTTTACTTTTTAAAAGAACTGTCAAAAGAAGAACTGTGGGATTATGCCCAGGGCGAGAATTTTCAGACCGTACTGAATTCTATGAAAATTGATGTAAATATTCCAACGGAAGAAGAAATACAAATAGATAGGTCGTTTGATATTAGTAACGATGGTGTTCTGAAGAAATACAAAGGAACTGATCCGGAAGTGATCATATCAGATGTGATCAAGGGAATAGAAGTTAAAGAAATCGGCGAATATGCATTTTACAATTGTGCTGATGTTAAGAAAGTAGTTATTTCATCAGCAGTAGAACGGATCGATAAAGGCGCATTCGCAAATTGTGCAGCACTTGAAGAAGTTACCCTGCCATCCACATTAAAATATCTGGGGGATTATGCATTTGAAGATTGTTCTTCTCTTACGAAAGTAGAGTTACCTGACGGTCTTGAGAAAGTTGGTGTTGAATCATTCAGTAAGACATCAATTGAAAAACTGACAGTTCCGGGAAGCATGAAAGTTATTGGTACGAACGTTTTTGGTGATATGATGAATTTACATGAGATCCATATAGAAGAAGGCGTAGAAGAAATTGAGGAAAGAGCATTTCAAGGTGCCGGTTCAAGAGATACTTATAATGCGCCGGAGCATTGGGTTTTCATGGACAAAGAAATGGCTGCCAGATATGCAGATCACATCATCGATCCAGCCGTTCATACTGAAATACCATGGTGGATTAATATTTATCTGCCGTCTACGATAAAGAAAATTGGAGACGCCATTTTGGCAGGCAGCAGAGTGGAGGGCATTTATATGGAATCCTTTGATTCTGTGGAATCTCTTCCTGAGTTTTACGTTGGTGAAGAAATATATGAAACTACCTTCGGAGGAATTGAATATCTTTCGCAAATTTATTTTACAAAGGATACCATTGATAAATGTGGAAAGGAATTAGACGAATTCTTTATGTCCCTTCCATTTGGAGAGGACTGGGCATGGTATTATGAAGGCAACGATATCTACTGGATAGATGAGTCTGCAAGAGATTTTATGACACCTGAAGATCTGAAAACGGTTTTCGGTGAATAACGGATATGCTCCCATGAGATTTTGTTTTTTATAAAAAGGGAAGGTGATGAAATTTATGAAGATATTGAAGAAAGCAGGAGGGATTCTCCTTGTAATAATCGGAATATTCTTTTTTGTATCTGCTTTAAAGATGATCTTTGTGGATAACCCCAAAACAAAAGCAGCTCTGAAAGACGCAGTTTACGTTGATGCAGCAGATACGATCGACCCGGAAAACGATGGAAAAACCGTCATTGTATGCGGCACATTTGAGCTGACTGAACCGGCACATGATGATGAGCTTGGACTGGACTTTGACAGCATCCGCATTTCAAGTTCAAAACAGACAATGAAATTAACAAAATCTTCTTCCAAAAAGAAGGAGGCAATGACTGACGACGAAAAGAAATATGGCGTTCTGGAATGGAATTCATCTTTCAGCAGCATGCCGGTATCAGGCCAGGGGAAAATTGGAAATTATGCACTTTCGCAGGATTTTATTGATGATATTATGCTGACCAAAACCTGGGAAGATTACGACAAGGCAGCATTATCATCTGCCGGTTATACATATGTACCGGATAACACCTATACCCAGAAGCATTTTATAGAACCATCGAACCAGACGACACGTTCACATAAAGAATATGATGTTCGTTATTATTATTCTGCTGCTGATTTCGAAACAGGGCAAACCGTAACTGCTATCGGCATACAGGACGGACAGACTCTCAAATCCGCACCCGGAATCACAGAGAATCTGATGAAAAATAAACTTGACCGCGATGAAGCGATCAAACAGGGCAGTATCCCAGGTATAGGAGCCCAGATCTTTTCAGTTGTTTCCTCATTGCTGTTAATATTGGGAGGGTTCCTTCTTATTATATTATGAGAAATAAATCTATAGCAATCCTCTTAAATGCATTATTTACGAGGATTGCTATAAAAATAAGACATTACTTCTCAATTCTAAGCATGCGATATCCAATGCCAATATGTGTCTGGATGTATTGCACTCCATTTTTCTCAGGCTCCAGTTTTTTTCGCAATGTTGCCATAAAAACTCTAAGAGAAGCAACGTCATTATCCGAACATCGTCCCCAAATCTGCTGGGTAATATAGGTATGTGTCAATACCTTCCCCACATTGCGGGACAAAAGACAGAGCAGCTTATATTCTATAGGTGTCAGATGCAATTCCTCTCCCTTCAGATATGTACAACCTGCCGTATAGTCTATCTTTAATCCACCATTCTCAAAAACAGAGCTTTCTATCTGCTCTCCGCTCTGCATAACCGCAAGTCTCCTCTGGGTGACACGGATACGCGCAAGTAATTCCTCAACAGAGAACGGTTTCGTAATATAATCATCCGCTCCTGCATCCAGCGCCTCTATTTTATCTGTGTCCTCACTTCTGGCGCTGATCACAATAATCGGCATATTCGACCAGGTACGGATTTTTTTTATCACTTCTACCCCTTCCATATCAGGAAGCCCCAGATCCAGAAGAACAATATCCGGATTGTGGGACGAAGCTTCCAGAATGGCTGAAGATCCGTTTTCTGCAGCCAGATATTTATAGTCATGTGTTTTTAATGTAGTAACGATCAGATTGCGTATGGGTCTGTCATCCTCAACCACCAGAATTAATGTTTTATTCATTTAATATCACCTCGCTTAAGGGTAAAGTAAAAGTAAAATTGCATCCATGAGGATCATGATCTGTCAAAACCAGGGTTCCTTCATGTGCTTCTATAATAGAGTGGCAAAGAGCCAGTCCAAGTCCCAGACTTCGGTGACTATCCGCAACTGTTGTTTTCCCTGTATAAAACATCTCAAAAATATGTGTCTTCATTTCTTCCGGAATTCCCGGGCCATTATCTTCCACACTTATCTGCGCTTTTCCATCTGTTTTCGTTCCCCGAATAAAGATCACAGAACCCGGCGGTGTATATTTTATTGCATTGTCAACTAAATTTACCAGAACCTGCATAATAAGACGTACATCCATACGTGCAAGAACAAGTTCTTCGCAGTCTGTCACAATTTTATAATCATCATGTTTCCGGCTGATATGCCGCAGGGATTCTGCAATCACCTCATCCAGAAGCTGGTCTGTAAATTTAAATTTCAGTCTTCCGTCATTCAGTCTGGTAATGGAAAGCAGATTCTCCACAACTCCGATCAGCCATTCAGAATCATCATAGATATCGCTATAAATCTGATGTTTTGTAGCTTCGTCCAGACGGTCGCTATTGCCAAGCAGCATATCTGCATTACCGGAAATGGAGCAAAGCGGCGTACGAAGATCATGCGAAATCGCCCGAAGAAGATCTGCCCGCAACTGTTCATTTTTGGCCATAACTGCATTTTTTTCTTTTTCTAATGCATTTTTTGCATTTTCCATTGCAAGCGCACATTCATTTATTACAGACAACAGGATGCTGTATTCAAAAGAGTCCAGTGTTTCTTTTTGCAATGGTATCCCGATCACACCGTAAACATTATCCCCGCTCCGGATTGCCAGATATAAACATTTAGCCTGAGGAAAATGGTGTGTGGACGCACCGGCATGCTGCCTGTTTTCACAGACCCATCTGGCTATCTGCTGCTCTTCTGGTATCAAAAAATCTTCTGTGTCCTCTTTTTCTCCGGAAAAAAGCTTTCCCTCTGATAAAGTTCCATCTTCTACTACATATGCTGTAATATTGCGGTTTAATAAACGGAGAAGCTGTGTACAGGTGACATCAAGAATCTCTGTTTCTCCTTTTGCCTTTTGCAGCAGACGGTCTGTATCGAACAGAATCTGTGTACGAAAGGCAAGCTGTGTAGACAGCTTTGCATGTGTTTTCAGCTTTGCTGCAAGTGCTCCCGTAAGTACGGATGAAATAAGCATTATGAAAAATGTCACCGGATAACCCACCGCATAGGTTTTGAAAGACATCCTTGGTTCTGTCAGAAAAAAACAAAATAAAAATACACTTAAGAAAGAGCCTGCCACACTGCAAAGATAGCCATCTGTCACAATCGAAGTAAGCAAAACCCCCAGAATATATATGGTTACAATATTCGTATCCGTAAAATTCAGTTTCTGAAACAACAGACCAATTAAAGTGCATACCACAAATATAAATACCGTCAGAAAATAATCCTTTGCAGACGGTTTTTCCATAGACCATGTAAATGACCGTTTCTGATGATTCACATTTTTTAAACTCATCCTGTCCCCCACCTTTTTTACTGTTTTGAAAATTATATCATGGGGCTGTGTTGTGGTCAAAAGTCTTTTTTACTATATGCGGAAGCACTTCTGAAGAGCTCTGTATTCTCCCAGCACCAGTAATTTACTATTCTCTTCCAAATACGTATCCGGAGAAATTGCAATATTAAATTCTCCTTCATTTTTTACTGCCAGAATATTAATATTGTAACGCTTTCTGATATCCAGTCCGCCTACAGTTTTTCCAGTCCATTCCTCCGGCACTTCTACCTCAAAAATCGCATGGGAAGCATCCACCTCCATATAATCAAGGATATGATCATCTGTGTAACGGATAGATGCCCATTTTGCAACCTGCTTTTCCGGATAAACCACCTTATCTGCACCATTACGTAAGAGAAATTTTTCCTGGACATCACGTTCAGCTCTGGATATTACCAGTTTTGCTCCCAGTTCTTTCAGAAGGGAAGTGGTCTCAAGAGAATTCTGAAAGCTTCCTCCAATAGTCACAAAACAGATATCGTAGTTTCCAATTCCAAGGGATTGTAAAAATTCAGCATTGGTACTGTCCCCAATCTGGGCGTTAGTCACAAACGGAAGCACTTTGTCCACCCTTTCTTCATTCCAGTCAACTGCCATAATTTCATGCCCAAGCTGACTCAGCTGCATGGCAATATGTCTTCCAAATCTTCCAAGTCCAATAATCAATACATTCTTCATGATATTACTTTTCTCCTTCTCATCCAACTGTGATTTTCTCCAGAGGAAGCTTTGCATTTCCCTTATTTCTTCCTGAGAATACTGCATAAATCAGGGTCAGGCCGCCTACGCGTCCCAGATACATCAGTATGATCAGCACAACTTGTGAAAAAACATGAAGTCCCGGTGTGACTCCCAAGGTCAGACCTACCGTGCCCACAGCTGAAGCTGCTTCATACAGACAATTCAAAAGGGGAAGACCTTCGTATACGCTGATTGCAACACCTCCACAAAAGAATAATGTAAAATAGAGCATAGCTATTGTGGCTGCATTTTTTATCACATGATACTCCAGTCTCCGTCCAAAAGCCCCTGCATTTTCCTGACTGCGAAAGGTTGCAATTGCATTTAAAATCAGTACCGTAAAAGTAGTTGTTTTCATTCCTCCTGCTGTAGAACCCGGCGAACCACCGATCAACATTAACAGTATCATAACCGCTTTTGATGCCTCGCTCATCTCTGAAATATCTATGGTATTAAAGCCGGCAGTTCTTGTAGTTACCGATTGAAACATGGCAGCTAACAGGCGTTCTCCCGCAGGCAGGTTTTTCAGATCACAGGCAAAGAAAAAAAATGCCGGAAAAACAATCAGGCATACAGTAGTCATGAGAATAATCTTGCTTTGCATGCGGTAACGTTTAAAATTCATTTTATTCCTATAAATATCATCCCAGGTAAGAAAACCAATTCCTCCTGTAATGATCAGCAGCATAATTACCACATTTATAAGGATATTTCCGGAATAGCCCGTCAGAGACGGAAAGGCATTATCTGCTGTTCCCAGAATGTCAAATCCTGCATTACAAAAAGCAGAAACAGAATGAAAGGCTGCCATCCAGATTCCCTTTAAGCCATAATCCGATACAAAAACCGGCAGCAATAACATAGCTCCTGCTGCTTCAATCAAAAGAGTCCCCTTTAAAATGAACCTTGTCAGTCTGACAATTCCTCCAACTTTAGGTGCTGAAATTGCATCCTGCATTGTACTTCTTTGCATGAGAGATATTTTTTTCCCTGAAAGAAGCGAAACCGCTGCCGCTACGGTTACTACTCCAAGTCCACCTATTTGTATAAGCGCAAGAATAACTGTCTGTCCGAACACAGACCAGTAACTTCCGCTGTCCTTTACTACAAGTCCTGTAACGCATACTGCCGAAGTGGCTGTAAAAAGTGCCTCATGAAATGGCGTCGGCACTTTCTCCAAAGAAGAAACCGGAAGCATCAGCAAAATGCTTCCCAAAAGGATCACACCTGCAAATCCCAGAATAATCAGCTGAAAAGACGTCAGGTGTTTTTTCTTACACATTTTTTCCGGCATAAATGATCATAACTCCTTACTAATGATTCTATAGCAATATCTTCATAATGCGTTTTATTATATACAATTGCTTTCAAAGATAGTATAAAAGTCTATGATTCCGTATTAAGATTGTATAAAGACAGTCAGCACTTTTACAAATAGCGTTTCAGCATATACTATAATCTTATAACTATTGATTTCTCAACAAAGACAGACGGATATACATTCATCTCAAATCTGATATCCGGATTTCTTTAACTCTTCCCTATACAATTCAGCTATATATGCCGGACCATTGCACCACAGCTTTGTTTTTTCATCATACAGTGCTTTTCCTGTCTTTGAACATAGAAAATCTGTCAACATCTCTTTTCTGTCCTTGCCCGTTTCTTCTGCAATCTCATCTGTCACCATAGTGATAAGAAGGTCAATTGTATAATTCATTTTTTCTTTCGATGAGCTGCAATGCAATGTAACCAGTCTACATCTGCATTTTCAAAAATAAGCGTTTCAAGATTTCCTGAAAATTTGAATTCAAAAGTCGAAATATATCCGAACTTCTGTCCCTCTTCAATTGTTCCTATTGCAATTGCTTTGGCTATTGAGGTTCTCAGAAAACTTTCTGCCTGCTCCTTGGATTTAGTTAAATAGAATCCCTGCCCAAAATCTTTTCTCTTTGCACATTTGGCAAGATCTGGCTCTTTTACTTCACAATAACTTCCATGATAGAGAACAAATTCATCTTTTAACTCAAGCACTAATCTCTATTCCCTTTCTTTGCAAAAATTCAGTAATATCTTCAAGCACAGCTTCATCGACTTCACAATGAAAAATCCCATAACATTTTTCTATATATCCAAGAACATCGGCTTCTTTAAACAAGTGGATAATCTGTTCAACAGGTAAATGCCACTCTTCTGAAGCAAGCCGGATTAATCTTGTTTGCATGAAAGTAATCTCTGTTTTCTCACTCATTATGAATCCTCCAAATTTATAACTTTATATGTCTGTATCTGAAATATTCAGTTACAAACTTTATTGGGATAGGCACCTGTGCCGCAAGGGGAAATAACCCCTTGTACGAAACCTCTGATTTCGCTGTATTTCCCATTTTGAGATTTTTCAAAACTGGGAATGGCACCGCAGGTCGCACGATACAGGTAGATGGAATTGCCTGTATAGAAGTGCGCCCTTTAGTTCCTAAAGGGATTTTTCCTTAATACTTTTTCATCAGCTTATTAAAAATGACAATTCCTGCGATAACTTGAAACAGTAAATATCCGCTGAGATAGAGTACAATCATGCGAGCATTATCAATGACTTCCAATGCTCCGAGAATACCGAAAACCAAAATGGAGAAACAAACAACCAGCAGTCCTAAGCTGTAAGTATATCTTCCGGCTCTATCTCTGATTTTTGTTTTCAACTCGTCATGCTGTTCAATTCGTTCGTTCTCCAAACGCTCTTCGTATCGCTCTTTATTTTTGGGGGAACTCCAATAAAAATATTTGCATATCATCATAATTCCGGGGAAGATACCTGCGCCAGCAAAGCCCCATAAAATGCCCTCTAACTTTGTTTCAATCAACAGCGCAACAATCAAACAAGCCACACCGAAAAGAACATATAGTATCCCGGTTATCAAATTACTCTTTTTCATTTTCTGCACCTCTTTCATAGAAAAAGATTTCTTCAATCCGTTTGCCAAAAAAGTCTGAAATTGCAAAAGCTAATTCCAATGATGGATTATACTTTCCTGTTTCGATTGAACTAATGGTTTGTCTTGAAACACGAAGCATTTTTGCAAAATCATCTTGATTTAATCCTCGCTCCTTTCGTAACTGCTCAACTTTATTCTTCAAAAAACGCCTCCTTGTATGACAAGTTTCCTTTACAAACTTACTATAGCATGACACGCATCTCTTGTCAAGTTTCCTTTACAACATTTACTTCTTCATCATGGGAAAATTGCAATTTATTCATACAGTAAGAGCACCCAAACATTTTTCGTCCGGGCGCTCTCAGTATCAGTCATAAATCAGCTCAAACTTCACAATCTCCTCTGCCTGTGCCTTGCAAGCGTTCATCTGCCGCACCCATTCCATTTGATTTTCAGCTTTCAGTTGCTCTGTCACGCCGTTGCGCTTCGCTAACTCCGGCACTATCAGCTCCATGCGGTTTCGTGCCACTTCGTCAATCTTGGCGCAATGTTCAAAGAGCTTGTCGGATAGTACCCGCTCATTGAACAGTATCGGGCGGTGCATTTCCAGATACGCCTTGCGGAGTCTGCCGTAGTGTCCGAGGGGCTTGGTCTTGCGGATAACGATGTTCGAGATAAGATAATCACCGTTCTGTGTGTAAGCGATATTCATGCTGTTTGTACTCCTTTCATCGGCTCTCTCTGCGGCAAACTGCTGACAGGGACGAACACGCCCTTTGCAATGTCCTCTGCACGAATGGCGGCTTTCTCGGCTTCGATTTCCGCCTTTTTCCTCTCCTTGATTTTGTCCTCGTATCGCTTCTGCGCTCCGCTGGCTTTACGCTTCAAGTAGTTCTGATGAAGCCTGCCCTTGCGGTCACGCTCATGCACAAGAATTTTCTCGATAAACTCGTTGAGCATGGCAATGGTCAGCTTGTCGAAGTTCTCATACTTATCAATCAGAGCGATAAAACGGTCAGCGTCCTTTTCGTGCGTTTCATAGCTCTTGATAGCCTTTTCCAGAGCAGAGATTTCAGCGGTAAGCTCGGCTTGCTCCTTTGCGTATTGAACGTCCAGAGTGGCGTATCTGCTGTCGGACAGCTTTCCTAAAATGTTGTCCTCATAGATTTTACAGAGCAGGACTTCCAGCCCGGAAGCCCTCTGTCTGGCGGCAGCAAGGCGTGTGCGCTATTTCTTAACCTCTGTTGTCTGCTGGCTGGACTGCACTTCCTGTACCACTCGGACAAACTCGGCTCGGTCATACTTTGCATACTCGGCAATGGTTTTGAGCATTTCGGAAACAAGGGACAGTACCGCATCTTCATTGATACGGTGCTGGGTCTTGCAAAGCGTTCCGCAAGGAACTTTGATGTACTGTGAGCAGGTGTATTGAGAAATGCGCTTGCCGGTGTTGGTGCGGTGGACATACATCTTGCCGCCGCAATCGGCGCAATATATCGCCTATGCCCTGCCGGTGCTGCCGGTGGCGGTGGGAAGGTTGTCTGCTTTCCGCTTATCGCAGAAGAAATAACCGAATATCTACTCCCTGAGAGCTGCTTTTTGGCGGCTCTCAAATTTTTTGAAAAATTTTTCGTTTTGGGTGAGAGTTTTTTCGATTTTTTGTACCTATATAAGTGAAAGGGTTTTTATCACAATTCCAGACAAACCGGAAAGGGGGGTCAAACGATATGTACGATACCCGCAAGACGGGTCGCACTCGTCAAGCAGCGGGTGCGGGAAAACACCCGCCGGAGGCAGCGGCGCGAGGCAATAAGCCTCTCCGCTTTCTGCCTGATGTTATTCACGGCACTTGCCGGGGCGGCGGACGCACTTATAGTGCGGGGACAGACCGCCGCATGGGGCGTGTTCGGCACGAGGCTGCTGCGGGAGGACGCAGGCGGCTATGTGCTGGTGGCCGTCGTCTCCTTTGCCGCGGCGGCGGCGATCACCGCGCTGTGCATTCGGCTCAGGAACAGGGAAAATCAGAAAAAAGACGGGACAAACAAGCCCGCCCGATACGAACAGGAGGAGAAAAGCCAATGAAGAAACGAATACTCAGCATACTGCTCGTCTGCTGCATGGTGCTGACGCTGCTGCCGACGACCGCGTTTGCGGCGGAGGGAGAGACCGGCGCACGTGCATCGAACCCGGGCGGTCTGTGCGAACACCACCCGGAGCATGACGAGGCCTGCGGCTATACCGAAGGGACAGCGGAAATTCCCTGTTCCCATGAACACACGGAGGAATGTTATAGTCTCATAACCCGGTGCGTCCATGCGCATACGGCGGAATGCTACCCGGCGGAAAGCGTGTCGGAGAATGCCGACGGCTTATCGGAGGCCGAAAACGCAGCACCGACGGAATGCGTCCATGGGTGCACCGAGAAAAGCGGCTGCATCCTTCAAGCATCAGACTGCAAGCACGCGCATGGCAAGGATTGCGGCTACGCACCGGCTTCCATAGGGAAGTCCTGCACCTATGTATGTGAGATTTGCGGTTCCAAGGACGGAAAAACGCCAATGCCTCTGCTCGGGGCAGCCCGTCCCGCTGCCACCCAATACACCTATACGCTGCATTACGATGCCAACGGCGGCAGCGGTGCGCCGCCAAGTCAGAGCGAGACCAGCTCGGAATTATCTGTATGGATTCCCATATCAGAAAAAATTCCAACCCGTGACGGGTATACCTTCAAGGGTTGGGCGGATAGCCCGAATGAGAATCCGAAATATCTTCGCGAAGAGGGATATTATTGGAATTACCTGATGGTACATCCGTCTTTGAACGAAACCATCTACGCCATATGGGAGGTGCACAATCATAGCTGGGGCGAATGGACCTCCAACGGCAATGGAACGCACACACGCACCTGCACCACGGACAGCAGCCATACCGAAACCGGCAACTGCTCCGGCGGCAAGGCCACCAGCACGGAGAAGGCCATTTGCGAAACCTGTCATACGGCCTACGGAGAACTTTTGCAGCTCACCAAAACGGTCATCACCACCCCGCCCACGCTGCCCTCTGAGGGGTATGTCAGCGAGTGGTACTTTGATGAGGATCTCAAAGGCGGCGAAGCAATGGTCGAGGGGACGGACATCGTTGTTCCCGGCTCGTTCCGCTTCAAGCACAATTGGGGTGGCAATGTGTACCCGGGCGAAAACCGCATGGAAATCCTCTTTACCCCCGACGATGCGGAGACATACGCCACGGCGGAATGTATCGTCATCGTGACGGGGATTAAGCACACGATCACAAGCGTCACAGAGGAAGTCCTCACCGATGAGCCGTTGGGCACGGCGTTTGAGGATCTGTTGCTTCCTCCCTTCGTCGAGGTAAAGACCAACACCGGCAGGACCTTCGGTCCCATCCCCGTGACATGGGACGGCTCCACCTATGACCCGAGCGCTCGTGGCGAGCAGATCATTACCGGCGAGCTGCATGTTGAAGAGAGCTTCCACGCGGAGGAGCTGGAGCCGACAAGCATTAAGGCCATCGCCAGAATCACGCTCATTGGCGACGAGCCCATTGTGCCAACGCTGGAGCAGCCCACCTACTCCAGGCAGATATACAGCGGCGATTTTTGCCAGCTTGCCTTTTCCGACGAGTATCTTTCCGGCGGAAAAGCCACGGCAGATGGCGAAACGGTTCCCGGCGTGTTCACTCTGAACGAGGAGCAGGAATTATACGGCTACTGGCGGAGAGATGGCGGGCTTGTTCAGGTGGGACCGCTGGCGCTCAAGGTCACCTTCACACCCGATGACCTGCAGAAGTACACCACGGCGGAATGTACCGTCAACGTGGACGTCATTCCCCGCAAATTCAGGCATTCCAGCACCACATACATTGACAATAAAAAGATCGGAACAGCCTTTGAAGATCTCGGTCTGCCGAACGCGTTCTATTTCTTCGCGGCGACCGATGAACCAAACCACGAGGGAAGCGGGCTGAACGGCAATGTGCCCGGCATCATCAAGTGGGACGATTCAAACTACGACCCCAATTCTTATGAGGAGCAGACCATCTACGGCGAGGTCAACCGCGCCGAATTTGAGAAGTATTACATCGTACCCGAGGGCGCCGACCTCAGAGGCGTGATCAAGGTCACTCTGCAGGCAGACCCGGCCGAGACGGAGATCACGCAGCCGCCCGTATTCCGGTGGAAAAACGGCGATTTTACGCTGCCCGACAATACCATGTTCGTCAATCGGATCTTCGAGATGGGAGCCACAGGCGGGGGAAGCGCCAATCTTGCGGACGGCGTGGCAAGGGTCAAGGGAACGGATACCGTCGTCCCCGGCACGTTCTCCTTCAAGGAGGGTACGCCCGGATGGTTTGACGAGCTGGGCGAGAACGTTGTAACGGTGGTATTCACGCCGACTGACCAGCACGGCTACAGGACGGCGGAGACAACGATCAAGGTCAACGTCATCAAAAATACCTTCAAGCGTTGCGAGGAGCCGGATCCCATTACGGAGAAGAAACTCGGTACGACCTTTGCAGGGCTTAACCTGCCGGAAATTGTGGTCGTCGAGGCCATCGACGGTCTCAGGGTTGGCATGGAGGTTTCGTGGGAGGAATCGTCCTATGACGCGCAGTCCACGGCTTGGCAGACCATCCCCGGTACGCTGGTATTCGACGCTAACGACGAGCACAGGTATCAGCAGCCGGAGCCTGCGGTAACAGCCGCGATCCGGGTGAAGCTCCTAGGTTCGGAGGATGCGCCGGCGATTACTACCACGACGCTGCCCGGCGGCACGGTCGGCACGCCGTACCACCATCAGCTTCAGGCAACTGGGGGAGGCTTCATTCTGTGGGAGCTTTTCAGTGGCGAGCTGCCCAAGGGTCTGACGCTGAAACAAACCACCGGCGAGATCAGCGGCACGCCCACTGCGGAAGGAACCGCCCAATTTACCGTTCGAGCTCTCAACAGCGTGGGCAACGATAAGAAGGAGCTGTCTATTACGATAACCAACGCCCCCGCCGCCGAGCACACCATCACCGTCACCACAGCGGGCGGCGGAACGGCTTCTGCAAGCTCCACCTCGGCGACAGCCGGAACAGAAATCACCCTGACTGCCACGCCAAACACCGGCTATCACTTCAAGGAGTGGCAGGTCGAATCTCTGGCAGGACTTGTAATCACCAACAACAAGTTCACCATGCCGGACAGCAATGTGACGATCAAAGCTATCTTCGAGGAGGATTCACCTTTTGCACCCACCAAGCATACCGTCACCGTGAAAACGGACGGCAACGGAATAGCTTTCGCATCTCCCTTATTGGCCGTGGCTGGTACGGAGATCACCCTGACCGCCATGCCCAAAGAGGGCTACCACTTCAAGGAGTGGCAAGCCATCAGTGGCGGTGTGGCCATCGAGAACAATAAGTTCCTCATGCCGGACAGCAATGTGGAGGTCAAGGCTGTCTTCGAGAAGGACGCGCCGCCTGCACCCACCGATCCCGGCAAGCCCAGCATCAGCGTCACCGGAGCCTACACCTACAATGGCTCCGAGCATACCGCAACCGTGAGCGGTTATAATCCCGCCACAATGGACATCGCAGGCAACACCGCCACAGACGCAGGCGATTACACCGTTCGCGTCACATCCAAGACCGGCAGATGGGCGGACGGCAGCACTGGGGCCGTGACCGCAGCGTGGAGCATCGGCAAAGCCACGCAGGAAGCGCCTAACGGCTTGATCGGTGTCGCGCCCACTACCGAGGGCGGCAGCGACGGCAAGATCACCGGTGTGGATGCAACGATGGAATACCGTGCGGAGAGCGAGACTATCTACACCGCCTGCACCGGTATCGAGATTGAAAACCTGCCTGCCGGCAATTATTTCGTCCGCTATGCGGAGGATCACAACCACTTTGCCAGCCCCGATGCGGAGGTCACAGTGGGTGAGGGTACGCCGCTTGCGGATTGTACGATCACCTTCAACGCAGGCGGCGGCAGCGGCAGCATGGATTCCGTGACCGTCAATGCAGGGACAATTTACATCCTGCCCGCCTGCGGCTTCACTGCTCCCGCCGATCAGGAGTTCAAGGCTTGGGAGATCGGCGGCACGGAGTACAAGGTGGGAGATTCCTACACCGTGCTCGTGGATACCGAAATCAAGGCGCTGTGGGAAAACAGCGTTATTACCCCCACCACCTACACCGTCACCGTCAGTAATGACGGAAACGGCACGGCTTCCGCCTCTCATGCAAAGGCTGCGGCAGGCACGGAAATCACCCTGACCGCTACGCCCCAAATCGGCTACCACTTCAAGGAGTGGCAGGTCGAATCTCCAGCAGGACTTGTAATCACCACCAACAAGTTCACCATGCCGGACGGCAATGTTGATGTCAAGGCCATCTTCGAGAAGGACGCACCTCCTGCGCCCACCGAGTTCATCGTCACCTTTGACGGCAACGGCGGTACGCCCTCTGTCGGCAGCATGACCACCACCGATCGGAAGCTGACCTCTCTGCCCAGCGCCTCCCGAAGCGGCAGTTACAGTTTCTACGGCTGGTACACCGAAAAGAGCGGTGGAACAAAGATCACGACGGATACCGTATTCCATGCAAATGCCACCGTCTACGCCCACTGGACCTACACCGGCGGCGGTGGCGGCGGCTACAATCCACCCGTCACCTACTACACGCTGCGCTTTGAAACAGGCGGCGGCAGTGATATTCCCAGCGTGCAGGGAACATACAATACCTACATTGACCTGACAAAGTACGTCCCGGCCTGGCGTGGACATGCCTTTATCGGCTGGTACAGCGAACGCAGCCTGACGAACAAGGTTTCCGGTGTTTATCTGACGAAGGATATGACCGTGTATGCAGGCTGGCGCGTGGACGAAAATCCGGGCACAGGCGTGAATCCCTTTACCGATATTTCTGAAAAGGACTGGTTCTACGGCGATGTGATGTTCGTCTACGAAAACGGATTGATGCTCGGTACGAGCAAGACCCTGTTCAGTCCGCATGGGACGGCGATGCGCGGCATGATGGCGACCATTCTCTGGCGCATGGAGGGCAGCCCCGTACCGAAGGGCAAAAACAGCTTTACCGATGTGGAGGCCGGAAAGTGGTACGCTGACGCGATCACATGGACGGCGGAGAACGGCATTTTCGCGGGCTACGGCAAAGACAAGTTTGGCCCGGGCGATCCCATCACCCGCGAACAGCTTGCAGCCATCTTCTACCGCTACGCAGACTACAAGGGCTACGATCTGACCGTCAAGGGAGACCTGGACAAGTTCAAGGACGCGGACAAGATCACGGATTACGCAAAGACGGCGATGCAATGGGCGGTCGGCAGCGGCCTTGTGAATGGAAAATCCGGCAATCTGCTTGACCCGCAGGGCACGGCGACCCGCGCTGAGATCGCCGCCATGCTCCACCGCTTCATTGAGAAGTATGAGCTGGTGCAGGGCAAGGCTCCCGGCGGTCTGATGGGCTGGATCGACCCGAAGTGGCTGCAGACCGGCGACAGCAGCGTGTGAGGCTTGTGGGGGATCTCCCTCTGTACATCTCTTGCCGGATGCCTTGCGCTGACCACATGGCAGATCAGGCGGTGGCGTGAGGAAGAAGCGCTGCAAATCATCGAAAAGTAAACAGGCTCACCTTTAGGGGCGCGGGCAAATAGCCCCGCGCCCCTTTTCGGTTTCATTCGTCAGGAAAGGCGGTTGCTCTTTTGAACAACCGCCTTTCGCCATTTCTATCCGATTTGAGCAGAAAGGAAATCAGTCTATGACAAAAGAGTACGGGAGGTGTCGCTGATGTGGCTTTCCGCCGCACTTCTTCGCCGTAGGCTGCCGCTCCCCGCCGCTCTCCGTTTGGATTCGACCGCAACACCGAACAAAAACATCC
This sequence comes from Blautia sp. 1001283B150304_161114_C9, assembly GCF_015668165.1. NCBI lineage: Bacteria > Bacillati > Bacillota > Clostridia > Lachnospirales > Lachnospiraceae > Blautia > Blautia sp. 1001283B150304_161114_C9. The sequence goes on from NZ_JADPGO010000006.1 coordinate 63,422, forward strand.
AAAGAGCCGGTCGCCTCTTATAAGGAGGTCAGGATCGGCAAGACCCTCTATCGCGTGACAAGCGTGTTTTCCGGCGAAAAGGACCTTAGCAGGACGCTGGAGCAGCTTGCGGTGCGCCGCGCCATGACAGAGCTGGACGCTCCCGCGACCGCGCAGCCCTGTCACGCATCGTAACTGTACTCTTACAGCACCAGCCATACATACAAAAAGGTCTTTTTTATAATTAAACACACACTAATTCATCTGACATTTCTCTATGAGCGTATCATAGATTCTCTTTGTTTCTGAGTCATCTGCGCCATTTACCACCAATATTTTTCCGCCTATATCCATAACTACATATGAGTGGCAGGATGCATGGGTGTAGCGGATATAATCTCCATAAATATCATTTCTGAAATTTCCCATACCATACTTCAGGTTTCCCATACCATTTGTTCTGCGATCATTCCCATTTTGAAATAAATTTTCTTTGTATGAGATACTGTCAATCTGCTCATAATCTACTGTATAATCACTCCATCCCTGTGCCTCAACAGTAAAATCATTATCATGGAAACTGATATCAATACCACCCCAGAACAAAGTCCATATAGTAAATATTACGACAAAAACTGATACGATTACATATATCACGATTGTCTTCTTGTTATACTGGATTTTTAATTTTTCTCCGGCTGCCATTTTTTTCTTATAAAAAAGATAAGAATAAAGAATGCTGACAATTGCAGCAGCCATAATGCTCACAATATACAAAACCAAAGCAGCAATGCTTTCTCCAAAAAGGCCGCAAAGCATACATAAGACACCTGATGCCACCCATAATTTTCCACTGAATCTATGAGTTGCACTCCAGTTTTCTTCATCCTGCAATGTCCATACAACCCTGATTCCTATGGTGTTATTCTGTTTCACCTTTGGCAAATAATTTCCTATGATCATAAACAGTAATCCTGTTCCAAAGTAAATTACTGCCATAAACAGATTCTCACTATTCGTATCCATACTGATCAGTCTTGCCATACCATTATAGATTAACGCGGTAACAGGTATCATCCATATGACCATCCCTATAACCTTGCTGCTCTGCTGTCTGTTCCTGTTGTCATAAAAGGTGATTGTCACCAGTATACAATCTGTCACTACAAAAAACACGTTTATCCATATGCTCTGCGCCATCGTAAAACCCACCAAAATTCCTGCAAGCATTACCAGTACAGAACAGATCAATGTACCTTTATATTTTTTAATCATTTCCTTCATAATCCGATACCCCCTTTAAGTCTGTAATCCACAACATAACATCCTCCAATACAGAAGTATTTAGTTCGTAATAAATAAATTTTCCTTCCCTTTTGCTCCTGATCAGATCAGCATCCTTTAATATTGCCAGATGTCTGGATATAGACGCCCCCGTCACTGAAAAATGTTCACATATCTCTCCTGCTGAAAGCCGTCCGCCCTTTAACAAATTTAGAATCTCACGTCGTATTGGATCTGCCAGTGCTTTCAATGTATCCTGTAATCCCAATAGTTCATCACAGCCTTTCATTTAACATTTAACCTAATTGTTAAATATAATATAGTATAAGAACTTTCATATGTCAAGTGCGGTCTCCTACTGCTTATTACTTTTGCAGCCTTCGTGGAAAGGAACTTCCTTGATTCGGCAAAAAAATAAGCAGCCACGCACGGTAAGGTGCATGACTGCTGTAGTTTTCAGACAAATTCAAAAGCAAAAAACAGAAACTTTCTATTCTGTATCACGGTGAATATTTTCTCACTCTTAACGGAATCCCATTCTGAGCAGCCAGGATTTTACTCTGCTCTACTTTTTCCTCGCCGATCACATCTACAACTGTGAAGCGTACATCATCAATATACTGCTTACAGTCTCTTGCAAATTTCAGCATGGCGTCAAAGGACTTCTCGCCGTATGCAGGACGGACTACTTCATTGTAGGATGCTGCGTCCGGCATATTCAGGCTGATGGATATACTGTCTACAGCCTGACAGATTTCTTTTGCAGTCGAACGTTTGTGGATCAGATCAGATAAGCCGTTGGTATTCAGCCTGATCCGGAATGGGTATCTTTCCCTGATATATTTGCTCACTGCCATAAGACTTTCAAGAGCCATGGTCGGTTCTCCGTATCCGCAGAAAACCACTTCATTACAGTCTGAAAAATCAAACTCATCAATGGCTTTGTAAATCTCTTCCAGTGCAGGTTCATGTTCAAACCAGAGATTGGATGCCTCACCGATGGCATCCTCTGTATTTCGGATGCAGAAAGTGCATCTGCATGGACATTTATTGGTAATGTTAAAATATACCTGGTTTTTATATCTGTATATGATATCTGTTGTCATTTTATATTTTCCTCATTTTAAACTCAGTTATTTTATTTTTCGTATTATTTCGCAATATTGGTCTTAAATCCGATTTTATCAAGCGCAGTACCGATGATCACAAACATAATGGCACTTCCCCCTGACTGTACAATACTTCCGCTGACAGAAGTAAAGAAGGATGCTGTAAATCCAAACATAATTCCTTCTGCAATATAGTATCCTGTTGCTGAGATAGCGAATGCAAGGAATAATGCAACTACATTTCTCTTTGTGACCAGCTTTGTTCCTTTAGAAGAAAACGGAAGGCAGATCAGCATTTTAATGATTATGGTTGCAGGCGCCCATACAGGTGCTGTCAGAAGGTCTGCTAGGCCACCTCCGATCGCTCCTGCCGCACATGCGTAAGGTAATGGCAGAAATGCTGCTGCCAGATAGATCATAGTGTCACCCAGATGTACATATCCTCCGTTCACTCCTACCGGAATGTGGAAGATATAAGCTGTCATTAAAGTAGTCAACGCTGCCATTACCGCTGTGGCTGTGATCCTTTTCACTGTATCGGCTGTTTTAATGTTTTCTTTTGCTGTTAATTCAGACATAATATGGTCCCTCCTGTTATATATTTTACTTAACTATCCGGCATTTGGTATCTAGTACATCGAATATTAAGTAACTGCTATATTGACTTGTCTGATTTTTCATCTGCGGCGTTGTCGTCAATCGCCGTAGCCACCGCTACGCCTCATTCCTCCGCCTTGCAGATGAAGAAATCATCCTGCGTCAATATAGCAGAAACTTAATTTTCGATGTACTATGATTTCCTGTCTTATATCTGTGTCAGTATCCCCAGATATTTTTCAAAACAGACTCCGTCGTTTCTGTCAGTTCCTTCTTCCACTGCATCGTGAATAGCTCCACCCAGAAATTCAACAGCCTTCTCCACACATGCTTTCATGGGAATCCCTCTCACCATTCCCGCACTCAGTACAGATGCCAGAAGATCTCCTGTTCCAGAATAACTGCCGCCCTCTTTTACAGAAAAACACCAGTCTGCTTTTTCTTTCTCCAGAACCAGATTTCCCATTCGTGCTCTGCCGTCACTGCCGGACACCTCTACTCCTGTGATCACAATTGCTTCCAGTCCAAAACGCTGAGTCAGTTCTCTGCCAGATGTTTCTATTTCCTTAAGCAGCTGTGTTTCTTCCATATCAGAAAGTGCTTTCATCCTTTCTTTCATTCCTTCTTTTCCATACAGAAGAAGAAGTGCCTCTGTCAGGTTCGGTGTGATCACTGTAGCTTCTCTGACCAGAGTCCGCATTTTTTCACAGAGAGTCTCTGAATAGGTTTTGTATGTTTCCCCTCTGTCTCCCATAACCGGATCAACCAGGATATGTGTTCCCTCTGTGCAGAACATATCTACAAATTTCAGGATCAGATCCACCTGTCTGGCGTCTCCCAGAAATCCTGTATAAACACCATCCGGTGTAAATCCCATTTTTTTCCACTCATCCATGATCAGCTCCATCCGGTCTGTATAATCATCCCAGAAATAAGATCCGTATCCTGTCTGATTACTCAATATTGCGGTGGGTAGCGGACAAGCCTGGACTCCCATGGCGGAAATTACAGGAATCGCTGCTGTAAGAGAGCATTTTCCCAAGCCGGACAGATCATGAATTACTGCAATTTTTTTCAATTTTTTATTCCTCTTGCTTTCTTTTATGCTTTGTATTAATATAGCATCACAGTGGATATATGAATATAGCCAGATTTAATGTTTTTTTAAGGGTCAGTTTGTTTGATTCCAGAGCGTGTTTGAAAAATGCTTTTCGCAAGATGTGCGTCACAATTTACGGAAGATTTTGTCCGAATGAGGGCGTCGTAGCGGGCTACGGCAACCGAATTCGAACAAAATATACCGCAAAGTGGGGCGTACAGATTGCGGGAATGATTTTTCAAACACACTCTGAAAAGATTGGAGTTTTTTATGGAATTGATTTTAGATAAAAATAAAAAAAAGGAGCACCTGTACCTGGAGGTGTTCCACTATTACAGGGAGCTGATCATGGAGAAAAAGCTCCCGCCCGGAAGCAGGATGCCCTCCCTTCGAAAATGTTCACAGGAACTGAAGCTGAGCCGCACTACCATTGAAAATGCCTATCTGCAGCTGGCTGCGGAGGGATATATTATTTCCAAAGCCCAGAGCGGATATTATGTGACAGATATTGCTGACAGACAACATACATCTGTCAGAAAAGCCGAGAAACAGACTCAGACACCCTGCAGGTTTGATTTTGCTTCTTCAGGAGTAGATCGGGAGAGTTTCCGTTTTGACCTGTGGAGACGTTATATCAAAAGTGCCCTTCGCCAGGATGAACGATTACTGTCCTACGGAGAGCCTCAGGGAGAGGCAGATTTGAGAGATACACTTGCTGATTATGTGAGAGAACGCAGAAATGTGCTGTGTAGTGGGGAGGATATTGTGATCGGTGCAGGTATCCAGAGCCTTTTGCACATCCTCTGCCCGCTCCTTGAGCAACGTCAGACTGTTTCTTTTCCCAATCCTTCTTTTGTACAGGGAAGCACTGTATTTCATGACTATGGATTTCAGATAGATTACAGGAATAAGGACTGCGATATTATTTATGTTTCCCCTGCACATATGACAAAATGGGGTGACATTATGCCTGTTTCCAGGCGCCTGGAGCTGGTGAATTACTCTGCTTCACATGGCAGTCTGGTCATTGAAGATGATTTTGAAAATGAATTTGTGTATCTGCAGAAGCCTACCCCTTCTCTTTTTGGTCTGGCGGGCGGTCAGAATGTAGTGTATCTGGGAACCTTTTCCAGACTTCTGCTGCCTTCCATCCGTATCAGCTTTATGGTCCTTCCTCCGGAGCTTTCTGCACTGTACAGAAAAAAGGCAGACCAATATAATCAGACAGCATCAAAAGCAGAGCAGATTGCTCTGTGCCAGTTTATCCGGGATGGTCATCTGGCAGCACAGACCCGTAAGCTGAAACGTCTGTATTCTGTAAAGCTGAAAGCACTCCGCAGTGCTGTGCGGGAAGTATTTGGAAAAGATTCCCAGATCCAGACCGGAGCCGCAGGTACCAGTCTGGCCCTGACTCTGTCCACAACTCTTACCTGGCAGGAGCTTCAAAAAAAGGCACAGACCAATGGTCTGCGCCTGCAGTTTCTGAGAGAGGCTCCCGGTAAGATTACCCTGATCCTCTCCTGCTCCTCCATGCCTGTGGCAGATTTCATCCCGGCATGTGAACTGTTAAAAAATATTATTTAACTCAGCTTTCCCAGCTGAGATTTTCAAAGCCTTCCTTGATTGTCGCATCTTCCATAGAGGAAATCCAAAGCCGTTCAAACGGCTTTGTTTCCTCACTTTCGATTTTTGAATTGTGCAACAAGTTGCTGCACAATTTCACAATTCATTTCTTACTTAACAATAATACGGAGTTTACCTTCTTCTTTTGTTTTCTGGTATCTCAATACCCTCTGTTATTATCAATCATATAAAGCAATGCATTACAGATACATGCGGCAACATTGCTTCCGCCTTTTCTTCCTCTGGCTACAATATAAGGTACGTCTGCCTGCATGATCAGTTCTTTGGACTGAACCACATTTACAAAACCTACCGGCACACCGATGATCAGCTCAGGATCCAGCTTGCCCTCCTCTATCAGTTCATAGAGACGTACCAGCGCAGTGGGGGCATTTCCGATGGCAAAGATCAGCTTCTTTCCCATGGCAGCAGCCTTATCCATGCTGGCTGTAGCTCTTGTGGTTCCGTTGGCTTTGGCTGTGGCAGCTACATCCTCGTCAGAGATAAAGCAGAATACTTCTCCGCCGTAACGGGAAAGGACTCTCTTGTTGATCCCGGACTCTGCCATGTGTGTATCTGTCACAATGCAGGCACCGTCTTTGATAGCAGCAATTGCTTTCTCAACTGCATTCTCAGAGAAACAGAGATTCTCTGCATAATCAAAGTCTGCGCTTGTGTGAATACATCTTTTTACGATCAGCTCTGTTCCGGGAACCAGCTTTTTATCCCCAAGTTCCTCTGTGATGATCTCAAAGCTGCGCTTCTCTATATCCATTGGTTTTACATTTTCCAGTTCTACTTTCATTCCTTATCTCCCAAATTCCATAAATTCCCGTATACAATAGTTACATCTATCACTCATTATAGCAATCCTCTAAAATAATGCATCTTAATCCAGCCCATCAGAGTGTGAAATTCTGCTGAACTGTCTTAAATGCATTATTTACGAGGATTGCTATAGTTTATCTGGATTTTCACCATACAGTTCCGGATCAGATTCCCTGCTCCAGAATTTCGTAGATTTTCTTCATATCCAGATGTTTCCTCAGTTCTGCTGCCAGAATATCATACTGGGTTTCTTTAAATGCTGCAAAATCGATTCCTGTCATCTGAGATACATCAATCCCCTTTTTCTCACCCAGAACACGTACAACAGCCTCTGCCACATCCTCTCTGTCAAAAACTCCATGGACATAGGTTCCACAGACATTTTTACAGTATGCACCGTCTTCCTTACACCCTCCTGACACCTGATCTTCAATGGATACACTGTGTCCGGCCTCGCCTTTTAACACAGTTTCTCCCATATGGATCTCGTAACCCTCCAGTTCTGCGCCGGAAAGTGCCTGCAGTTCTCCCTCGAGTTCCAGAAATCTGCCGGAAACTCTGGTTCTGGTTTTCTTTTCCGCAAAAACAGTATCCATAGGAAGCAGTCCCATTCCCTTGATGGTTCCTCCGGCTTCCACATGATGAGGGTCACTTAAGGTCTCACCCAGCATCTGATAGCCGCCACAGATTCCAAAGATAATCTTACCCTTTGCAGCTTCCTTCAAAACTGCAGCTTCCAGACCATTAGCCCGCATCCACAGCAGATCTTCCATTGTATTTTTTGTTCCTGGAAGGATGATCATATCCGGATTTTTCAGTTCGCTGACATGCTGTACATATCTCAGGGAAACGCCCGGAATACTTTCCAGTGGATTAAAATCTGTGAAATTGGAGATCCTTGGCACCCGAATCACCGCAATATCAATAAGATCCACTTCCTGTTTTCTGTCAAATCTTTCTGTGAGGCTGTCCTCATCCTCCACCTGAATATCCAGATACGGAGCCACTCCCACTACAGGGATATGGCTTCTCTCCTCCAGCATCTGCACTCCCGGATCAAGGATGGTCTTGTCGCCGCGGAATTTGTTGATGATCAGACCCTTTACCATCTCTCTTTCATCCTCTTCCAGAAGCTCCACTGTACCGATCAGCTGTGCAAAAACACCACCTCTGTCAATATCTCCCACCAGAAGCACCGGTGCCTTTGCCATCTTTGCCATTCCCATATTTACGATATCTTCTGTTTTCAGATTGATCTCTGCCGGGCTTCCTGCTCCCTCGATCACAATGATATCATTTTCTGATGCCAGTTTATCATAGGCTTTCATAATATCCGGCACCAACTTTTTCTTATATTTAAAATAGTCTCTGGCACTCATGGTTCCCAGGACTTCTCCGTTTACGATCACCTGGGAGCCTACATCATTGGTAGGCTTCAGAAGAATGGGGTTCATCAGCACAGAAGGCTTAATTCCGGCTGCCTCCGCCTGCATCACCTGAGCTCTGCCCATCTCCAGCCCCTCTTCTGTAATAAAAGAGTTCAGTGCCATATTCTGGGATTTAAAGGGTGCCACCCTGTATCCATCCTGTTTAAAAATCCTGCAAAGCCCTGCTGCCAGAAGGCTTTTTCCTGCATTGGACATTGTCCCCTGCACCATAATTGCTTTTGCCATTTTTTGTTTCCCCTTTTCTCCTGATCAAGCGGATATTCGCAATCCGCTTCGCTACTTGCTCATAACCGAATAACTGCTCCGCAGTTTATCAGAAGGAGCTTGCACTCCTCCTGATACAAGCAAGTCCCCACCCACTGCTTATTGCTTTTCGCAATTGAAGCAGGGGACTTACTTGATTCGGTTAAATACTTATAAAAGCACTTCTTCCAGTACCTCTATCAGCTTTTTATTCTGTTCATGCAGCTTCACTGCCACACGGTAATATCCTTTTTTAAGCCCCGGATAGTTACTGCAGTCCCGGATCAGGATCCTCTTTGCAACACATCTTTCAAAGAGACCCTCAGGTCCGTAAAAGAATATATAATTTGCTTCAGAAGGATATACCGTCAGCCCAACCTGTCTCATCTTTTCCTTCATCCATGCAGATTCCCTGAAAATGATCTGCCGTCCTGCTTCCACATATTCTGATTCCTTCAGTGCTGCCATTCCTGCCTGCTGTGCCATGGTAGACACATTCCAGGGCTGGGTGACTGCCTCCATCCGGTCAAGTACTTCCCTGTCCGAACAGAATCCATAGCCCAGACGCACACCGGGGATCGCATATCTTTTGGTAAATGCCTTAATAATAAAAAGTCCCGGATATTTTGCCAGTTTTTCCTTCAGCGTATGTTTCTCCGGATCTTTTACAAAATCCAGGAAGCACTCATCTACTACCATAAATATTCCCTGCATGGCACAGGTTTCCAGAATTTCTTCCAGAAGGTCCTGAGGTATGGTGATCCCTGTAGGATTATTGGGATTACACAGGAAAATAATATCCGGCTTTTCTCTTTTCAGAACATCCGGATAATCTTTCTGTATACAGAAATTATTTTCCTCTTTCAGATAATATCTGCTGATCTCACAGCCAACACTGACCAGTGCCTGTTCATACTCCGCAAAGGTAGGAGCAGGAAGAAGGGCCTTCTTTGGATTCAATGCCCTGCTGAGGGAAAAAATAAGGTCTGCGGCTCCATTCCCGCAGATCAGATATTCTTTTTTTGTATGTTCATAATCTGCGATTGCCTCTTTCAGAGGTCCGCATCCTACACGGGGATAATCACTCAGGTCCTCTACACTGTCTATGATCGCCTGCTTTACACTCTTCGGTGTTCCCAGCGGATTACAGTTTGCAGAGAAATCCAGACAGTGATCATATTTATAAACATCACCGCCATGTATATGTTTTGTCATCAGTTGTCTCCTGTCTTACTATACATGTTTTATATTAATTACTATTCGGCAATCCATTATTGAACCAACAAGCTGTTATCCTGCAAGATTATTATAAAAATCAACTTATCAGCACACTGTTACCGGAATTATAAAAAGAAACAGATGCGCACTGCGCTTCCGATCAGAAGGAAGATCACAGCCCCCAGGATTGCTGTTGCATAAAGCAGACGGTTGGATCGTCTGATATCCTCCACCTCCACAGGGCGGATTCCATCTCCGATGGTTGGTTTCTCATAAAGCTTTCCGAAATAGTAAGCATTGCCTGCAAGCTGTACGTCCAGTGCACCTGCCATTGCTGCCTCTGTCTGTGCAGAGTTGGGGCTGGCATGATTTCTTCTGTCTCTGCGGTAAATCTTTGCTGCATTTTTCACATCCATTTTTACAAATGCAGAGGCTGCCACCATCAGCCAACCTGAAAGTCTAGCTGGAATATAATTGGCCACATCATCCAGCTTTGCAGCGCAGCGACCAAAATACAGATATTTATCATTCTTATATCCCAGCATGGAATCCATGGTATTGATTCCTTTGTAAAGAAACATCAGCCACACTCCGCCGATTGCCATATAAAGCATCGGTGCTATAACACCGTCTGAAGCATTCTCTGCCACAGTCTCTACTGCCGCCTTTGTAACACCCTCCTCTGTCAATGACTGGGTATCACGGCCTACGATCATAGATACTGCATAACGGGCCTCATCCAAAGTTCCGTTTTTCAGTCTGTCATAGACTTTCATGCTCTCTGTTTTCAGAGATTTCGTTGCCAGAAGCTGATAACACCAGAAGGTTTCCAGTGCAAATCCCACCCATACTGAGATTCCATAGAGAATGTGCAGGATCAGAAATGGGATTCCACCGCTTAACAAACAGACAAGGATCACTTCCACTGTACCTGCAGCCAGTTCGCCCTTATCTGTTTTCGGAAAAATCTTTCGGAGTATTTTTTCCAGAAATGCGATCAGATTTCCGATCAGACATACCGGATGATACAGCCATCTGGGATCTCCTATCATAAGATCAAGTATGAAGCCTGCTGCAAGGGCAGGCATACTGTAATATAACATATTTTTAAAACTCCTTGTTATGATATTCCAGACATTTCATGAGAAAAGCCCTGGGAATCTGGGGATTTCCATAATAATAGATATGAGGATATCCTGCCAGCAGATTACTGCTGCTGTGTATACAGTCCCAGCCTCTTTTACTTAAAGGCTTCGCCGCATGGAAATCACTTCCACAGTTCTCTGAATCAAAATAGTGGAATTCATGAGCCGGAATCTCACCGATCTCCTCTGCACTTCTGCCGAAAACAGGCTTCCTGGCGGTTAATGTGATATATCCAAATCTGGTCAGTCTGGGAGTGCGGAAACATTTTCCGGGAATCACTCCGCAGGTTTTCCGGAACACTCCGCCCATATCCTCCATCTGCTCATGAAGATACATAAAGCCTCCGCATTCTGCCATACATGGCATGCCCTGTTTAACTGCCTGTGCAATCTCTTCTTTCATGGATGCATTGCGTTCCAGTGCCTCTCCATTTAATTCCGGATAACCGCCATAAAGAAGAATCCCATCCAGATCTGCAGGAAGATGTTCATCATGAACTGGCGAGAAATCAACCAGCTCTGCCCCCATTTCCTGAAGGAGACGAAAATTATCTTCATAAAAGAAACAAAAGGCTTCATCCTTTGCCACTCCGATACGCAGCTTCTGTGGCAGACAATATCCATATGTCCTGTCTTTCTGTATCAGAGATTCCGGCACTTGCAGATCCTCTGCATTTTTGGCAAATGCAAGGATCCTGTCGATTTCCAGTGTGTCTTCCAATATTCCGGCAAGCTTCTGCAGGCGTTCCTTCAGATCAGAAATCTCCTCAGGAAGCACAAGACCCAGATGACGGCTCTCGATCACACAGTCCTCCACCTTTGGCACATATCCAAGAACCTCCACCTCAAGCTGTTCTTCCACCAGCTTCTTCATTCTGGGATAAAGCATGGGCGACATCTGGTTAAAGATCACGCCTTTGATATGGCTGTTCTCTTTATACTCCATAAAACCTTTGATATAAGCTGCCAGGGAAATACTCATCCCTCTGCTGTTTACCACAAGGATGACCGGAGTATCTGTGGTATCTGCCAGGTCATAGGCGCTTGCTTTCGTGGATATTCCACCCACGCCGTCATAATAGCCCATAACACCTTCCATCACTGCAATATCGCAGTCTGCTGCATTTTTCCCAAGCAGGTATCGGGTTGTCTGGGCATCTGTAAAAAAGGTGTCCAGATTACGGGATTTCGTCCCGATGACTCTGGAATGAAACATGGGATCTATATAATCCGGTCCGCATTTAAAAGATGCCACTTTCATTTTTCGATTGACCAGTGCCTGCAGAAGTCCGCAGGTGATCAGTGTTTTGCCACTGCCGCTGGCTCCTGCTGCAAGAAGTATTCTTGGAATATCCATCCCTGTTCTCCTCTGTTTCTGTCCTATATTTTTTCAACAATTTCAGGGCATTCCAATCTATTAACTGTTAATCTGTATTTCCTTAACTGTTAATTTGTAATCCCTGATATCTGCATCATTTGTTATTTCCCGGGATTCTGAAGTGTAATAATATAAATGGGATTCTCGCCCATCATCATATGATAACGTCCGATTGCCTTTGAACGTGCCGCACTTAACTGCACGATTTCATTTTCTTCAAATCCAAACTCTTTCGCTGTTTCCAATGCTTCAGACACAGTTTCAAGAGTGATACAGTTGATCACGATCCGGACCTGAGGGTTCTTTTCAACCAGCAGCTTCACGATCTCTTTCAGATTTCCTGACGAGCCTCCGATAAAAGCATGGGTCGGTGTCGGAAGATCTTTCAGAGCCTCCGGTGCAAGTCCTTCCACAATCTCCAGATTATCCGCTGCAAATTTCACCTTATTCCGGTGGATCAGTTCAACTGCGTCTTCCTTTTTCTCAATTGCCCAGACCTGTCCCTGATGAGCACGAAGTGCCATCTCTATTGACAGTGAGCCTGTTCCTGCACCCACATCATAGCAGACGGAATCAGCGGTCAGACGCAGTTTGGAAAGGGATACCGTACGCACCTCTTCCTTTGTCATGGGCGCTTTGCCTCTGATAAATTCCTCATCTCTGATTCCATGTGTTTCTAGCCGTGTTCCTGCATTTTCATTTACTGCACAGATGACAGATAAGGGGTCTCCCCTATATTCTGTCAGTTCACTGGCTGATTTTACAAAAATCTTCTCATTTTCATAGGACAGATTCTCTCCCACATAAAGGAGCACATCACCCATCCCGTATTTTACCAGTTTCTCTGCCAGAACTGCTACACCGTCTGAGGTTCCAAGTATGGAAAATACTTTCTCCGCATAACAGATATGTGAGATAAGATTACATCCTCTTCCATGTGCACTGACGATTTTGGCATCATCCCAGGACAATCCTATTTGGGACATAAAATATACAACTGAGGAAATCCCGCACTGAATCTCTATCTCTGTATTATTTTGTGCTGAACTATCCCGTTCTTCCTCACTCTTCTCTGATCCGTTCTTTCTCTGTACTCTCAGATCCGCACTGTCCTGACACAGTACTTCCAGAAGTTTTCTGGCCCCGCTGTAGAATCCCACATCTCCGGAAAGGACAATCACAATATTGTCATACTCCGGGTGTGCATCAATATAATCCCTGATCTCCTGGCTTCTGTATTCCACAAACACATCCTGTCCCGGACGTTTCACAGAATCCACCATCCTCCTGGCACCGATCAGAAGATCCGCCTGATCCAGGCTGTTCTTACCCTGGACAGTGAGAAGTTTTTGACTTCCCATTCCAATTCCCAGCAATGTAATATGCGGTCTGTGGGCTAAACCGAAATGCTCTGTAAGAAATCTCTTACATTCTCTCACAGACATGCCTTCCTCCTTCAGAGGACGCCCGATGATCACAGGAACTGCATCACATTCCAGGGCAGCATCGATCTTATCCTGAAATCCCCCTGCTTTTCCTGTATCCTTTGTGACCAGATATCTGCAGTCATACTGTCGGAGCATTGCAGCATTCAGCTCTCTGGAAAAAGGACCCTGCATTCCTATCAGATGTTTTCCCTCAAATCCCAGCTCTGCACAGGCTTTCATCACATTGGGCAGAGAAAGGACTCTTGCATAAAGACGGTTCTGATAATCCTTCATGCCTGTAAAGCCGACCAGCTCCTTGCTTCCTGTTGTCAGCAGTACATTTCCCTGGGTCTGATCCAGATAATCTGCAGCAGCCTGAACACTGTCCACATATACTGCTCTGTCCTCATGTTCCCCTGCTTCTCTCAGCACCCTGTAATATGCTGTCTGCGTATTCTCACAGGCTGTCCTGATATTTACAGTCACCTCAGCAGCATAAGGATGAGTGGCATCCAGCACCATTTCCGGTTTCTCCTGTAAAAAGGTCTCCTCCATGGCTGCAGCATCCAGTCTTCCGGTCTGAACAGTGAGAAATTCATTTTCTGTAAGAGATTTGCTGCCATATTCTGTGGCAACAAATCCCTTTGTCTCTATCTTATGATCTGCCAGAAACCGGCAGATTTCGTATCCTTCTGTTGTTCCCGCAAAAACAAGAACTTTATACATTCCTATATCCCCTCGGTGTTACCATCTTATTGTTGATTTCCTTTGTCTGAGAATTACCGATAAATACTGTGGTAAACATATCCACCTGTGTATCTCTCAGTTCCTTTAATGTCATTACATGAGCTTCCTCGCCATCTCTTGCGATATTGGAAACTGTTCCGCAGATGGTATCCGGTGATTTGTATTTCATCATCAGATCACAGGCTTTCTGCAGGTAATCATGACGTTTTTTACTTGACGGATTGTAAAGGCATACAACAAAATCTGCCTGAGCTGCTGCCAGAAGTCTTGCCTCTATCTTTTCCCATGGTGTGAGAAGGTCACTTAAGCTGATCAGACAGAAGTCATGGATCAGAGGTGCACCCAGAACAGCAGCTCCGCCTGTTGCAGCTGTCACACCCGGAATGATCTCCAGTTCTGTTTCCGGATAATTGACACCAACCTCATACATCAGACCTGCCATACCGTAAACCCCGGCATCACCGCTGCAGATCATGGAAACAGTCTTACCTTTCTTTGCCTCTTCAAAAGCAAGGACACAGCGGTCCACTTCCTTTTTCATAGGTGTAGTCATAAACTCTTTTCCCGGAAAATATTCCTTCACCAGGTCTACATATACGGTATATCCGATGATCGCATCACTTTCATTCATGGCGCGGATCGCTTTTCCTGTCATCTGGTCATAAGCTCCCGGTCCGATTCCGATTACATATATTTTACTCAAAATGTATCCTCCATTCCCTGGCAGCCACTGCTGTGGTCACACCATTTTCTCCTGTTTTTCTCTGCAGCAGTCTGCCATTTTCACTGGCAAGGACTGCACTTCTCTCACAGACATTGTCCACACCTGTGATCTTTTTTACAAAAGGTGAGGGAGTAAATTCTCCAGGCACCTGTTTTAATTCTTCTTCTGTATAAGTCACAAAAGGAATCTGCCAGTCCTGTGACAATGACAGGATTCCCTTTTCTTCTTTCTTCAGATCAATGCTTGCGATCTGCTCAAATGCTTCTTTATGAAATCCGGATCTGTCCAGCACCTTCTGCGCTGCCTCTGCGATTCCACGGGCATCCTTGTCTTTCCTGCAGCCCATACCCAGAGTCAGACATTTCGGAACTACCTGTGTGGTAGAAATAAAAGGATTACAGGAAGTATGTACAGTAACTGCAACTCCGCAGTCTATATTCGTACAGTCTGTCCCTGTTCCATTAAAATCAGAGCTTTTCTGTGTTTCCTCTTCTGATCTGTCATCCGTACTGTTGACAGGATTCCCATATTCGTCACACCGGACCAGCCCCTCCGGCAGTTCGCCGTCCGTCGGAAACTCACTGTAAAATCCAACTTTCTTTCCTGCCAGAAGTGCAGCAGAGACTTCCTTTGCTGCTTTCATGTTAAAAATATTGCAATTGTTTTTCTTTGCAAAAACATCTACTGCAAAACGGTGATGCAGGTCTGTGGCTGTTGTGACCACTGGTATTGCTTCCAGAATTTCTGCTGTTTTCAGCGCCAGTTCATTGGCACCGCCCAGATGTCCGGACAGAAGGGAAATGACAAACTTTCCACATTCATCTACAACCAGCACCGCAGGGTCTGACTTCTTTGACGCTACATAAGGCGCAATGCTGCGGACGGCAATTCCGGTGGCACCGATAAAGATCAGTGCATCTGAATCAGAAAATTTCTCTCCTGCCCATGCAGAGGTACTGATCTGAATAGAATCCAGAAGATATTTACTTTTTTTATCCAGTTCTGCTGTCATACCGGCAGCTTCCAGCCCCCGGCATAATCTCTCCCCGGTCTGCTGACCGGTAAGGCTGAAGCATATAAGTGCAACCTTCACTGTTATATTCCTTCTCTTTCTCCTGTTTACAGTAATCTCATAAACGATAGCAATTCCTTAAGGTTACCAGATTCTATGAGTGATGTGTTTTTGATTTCACAGCTTCACGAAATTCTGTGGTAAACTCCGGATCATACAGCTTGGAACGGTCATAGTGTGCTGCTGCAACTGTATCTCCGATGATCATCAGAGCTGTTTTTGTAATATTATTTTCTGCAGCCGTTTTTGCCAATGTTCCCACTGTGCAGACGAAGGTCTTCTGTTCCGGCCAGGTTGCCTTATATACAATGGCTGCTGGTGTATCTGCTGTATAACCGCCTTCAATAAGACGTCTGCTCAGCTCTTCCAGCATTCCTGTACTTAAGAATACAACCATAGTTGCCTGATGAGCTGCAAATGACTGAATGCTTTCCTTGGACGGAACCGGAGTTCTGCCTTCCATTCGTGTAATGATCACACTCTGGGAAATATCCGGCAGAGTATATTCCAGATTCAGGGCACTTGCAGCACCGCAGAATGCACTGACACCCGGACAGTAATCATAAGCAATATTTTTCTCATCCAGAATATCCATCTGCTCACGAATCGCACCGTAAATACATGGATCTCCGGTATGAAGTCGGACAGTTGTCTTTCCCTCTGCTTCTGCCTTCTCGATCACATGGATCACTTCCTCCAGTGTCATTTTTGCACTGTTGTAGATGGTGCAGATGTCCTTTGTGTATTCCAGAAGCTTTGGATTTACCAGTGATCCTGCATAGATCACCACATCAGCTTCCTCCAGATACTGTTTTCCTCTTACTGTGATAAGATCCGGTGCTCCCGGACCTGCTCCTACGAAATGTACCATAATCTATCATTCTCCTTTTTATAAATTTATTTCAACTGTTCAATACTTTCACAGTTGTGAGTCAAAATCCATTCAAGCGGATATTCGCAATCCGCTTCGCTACTTGCTCATAACCGAATAACTGCTCCGCAGTTTATCAGAAGGAGCTTGCACTCCTCCTGATACAAGCAAGTCCCCACCCACTGCTTATTGCTTTTCGCAATTGAAGCAGGGGACTTACTTGATTCGGTTAAAATCGCCTTTGCGATAGGATCTTTACTGCGCCTCATCATTCTGTGCATTAATCAGCTTTATCAGCTTCTCTGCATCTGCAGTCTGCCCCAGATACCCATAAGTATTATTAAAGATCACTGCCCCCAGAAGGATCTGCTCATAGGATCTGTGATTTAAATAAAACTGGATCCTGTCCAGGATCTCTTTCATGGTCTTCTGAAGTATCTGATATTTTTCCAGAATGTCTATTGCTTCATCTGTAGTAGATGCATTCAGGATTTCCTTTGCACACTCCAACGATGCTCCTGCCCGGATCGCATTGGATGCCAGCACTTCCATCCTGGCATCTGCACTGTGGGAATGGGTATTCATGATCCCTGCTGCAACTTTTACAAACTTTCCGATATGAGCAATGAAAAGGATTCCCTTAACTCCCATATCAATTGCCATGTCAATGGTCTCACCTACATAATTGCTGCATTTGATATTTTTTTCATAAGGGAGATCCATATGCTCCCGCAGATAATCTGCCCCGTAATTTCCCGGTGTTACCAGAAGATATTCTTCTCCCTGGGAAAAATGCTGCTTCATCTCTACATTGATACTCTGTACAAGAGCAGCTTCGCTCATAGGTTCTACAATCCCGGAAGTTCCCAGAATGGAGATTCCTCCCACAATTCCCAGACGTGGATTAAAGGTTTTCTTTGCAATTTCCACACCTTCAGGAACGGAGATGGTGATTTTCAGACCACCCTCATAATCATATTTCTCAGCAATTTCTGTGGCTTCACGCAAAATCATGGCCTTTGGCACAGGATTAATAGCTGCTTCCCCGATTTTCTGGGAAAGTCCGGCTTTTGTTACCCTTCCCACACCAACACCTCCGTCGAGGATGATTCCCGGTTCTTTTGTTTTCTGCACCGTGGCATAAACCAGTATTCCGTTTGTAGTATCCGGATCATCTCCTGCATCCTTCTGAATTGCACAGGTCACCTGATTTCCTTCAATCCGGATGTCTTTCAGTTCCAGTGTAAGCAGGATTCCCTTAGGAGTCATCAAGGTGACAGCCTTCTGCATGACACCACCCAGCAGGATCTCTGCAGCACCCTTACATGCAGCTGCTGCGCAGGAGCCTGTTGTATAGCCAAACCTCATTTTTTTATTGCCACGTATCACGTAGTAATCTTCCAGTCCGTTTTTCATGACGCCTCCTTTGCTGCATTGTTGTCACATTCTGTCTGCAGATTACTCTACAGCATTGCTATACATAAAAAGGAGGGATTTCTGTGTGCAACAAAATCCCTCCTGAAAGCTCTTTTCCCGAAATATCCTCTGGTTGCCGCAGATCATATTTCTTATATACAATGAAAAGCAGACAGTATCTGGCTGTTACAGTAACGGACTTGCGCAGGAATTTCACCTGACTTCCTGTAATGCTTTTCCAGAATTATTTCCGAGAATCATTATATAATTTTGAGCAGTAAAAGTCAACGCATTTCATGGCTATACCACCTTGTTATACTACCTTATGCTTCAGCCATTTCCTACTGTGGAAGCGAAGAGAAAATACGATTCCCCGCACTGTCCAGTCAGTAAACATTCCAATCCATACAGCCATTGGGCCGAAGCCTCTGAAACGGATCAGATATACACAAAGACAAAAACGGAATGTCCACATAGTGATACAGGATGTAAGCATTGAAAATTTTACATCTCCGGCTGCTCTGAGGCCATAAGCAGGAATAAACGCCAAGGTCCATACAATAGGTTTGACAACCGTTATCCAAGATATCATATGGAAACACATTCTTGCACTTTCCGGTTCCATACCACCCAGCTTTGTGACCGGAATGGTTAAGGCAAACACCAAAAGACAGCTTGCAACAACAATGATTTCTGCAAGAACACTTAATTTCTTAATATAGTAAACTGCCTCATCCTTTCTGCCCGCTCCCAGACACTGTCCTACTACTGTCATCAGACCGATTCCTACACCGATAGCTGCAATACCGTTAAGGTTCTCAAGAATATTTGTCATTGCCTGAGCTGCAATAGCTACCGTCCCCAGTGTAGATACGGAAGACTGTATTGCCAGCTTTCCAAGCTGAAACATGCTGTTCTCTATGCCGGACGGGATTCCCAGAGCCAGAACTCTTCTGATCATTTTTCCATCCGGACGGATCTGTCTGTAATTTCTGACTACAATAGGCTGTCTGTCCATACGAAGCTGCCAGAGTACCACTACAGCACAGAAGACTCTGGATGCAAGAGTTGCGATGGCAGCTCCTGCCACTCCCATATTGAATCCCCAGATCAGCGCCGCATTTCCGCCGATATTGATCACATTTGAAATAACCGATACTGTCATTGGCCCTCTGGTATTTCCCTGGGACCGGAATATGGATGCTCCCGCATCATAGAGTGCTATAAATGGAAAGGATAATGCCGTATAGAAGAAATACACCTGAGAGGCAGTCATAACATCTGCTTCTACTTTTCCGAATATCAGTTTTAACAGCGGCACACGAAACAGCAGGCACAGAGCAGTCACTGCTACAGATATGGCAGTAATGATAAATAATACCTGTCTTGCTGATTTATTTGCCATTTCATGATTTTTCTGACCTATGTACTGTGAACAGAGGATTGCACCGCCTGCTGCCAGCGCTGAGAACGCCTGGATCACCAATACATTGATGGAATCCACCAGAGATACTGCGGATATTGCAGCAGAGCCTACATTGCTGACCATCATGGTATCCACAGTTCCCATCAGGGAATTCAGTACCTGTTCAAAAATAACTGGTATCAACAGGGTTCGGAGCATTTTGTTTGTAAAAATATGTTGCTGTTCTTTCATCTTTTCCACCTGAATCTATTTTCTTTTTTTGATTATACGCTTAATTTTCTGTGATGCAATAGAATAAAATGTATTTTTTAAGCATTCTTATGAAATCTGATAATTGTTCTTGTTATGTTCTTCAAAATCTGATACAGTAAATCTGTTAAAAATAAGGCAGGGCATATCAGCCCGCAATTCTTAAATCTTATACAAATCAAGAAAGCAGACAGATCATATGCAAAGAATCCTTAACTATATTATCTCCGAAAATACAACTCCGGTCACGATTCTGGACTTTCTAAAAAAAGAGGGGTTTTCCCGCCACATATTAAGCTCAATGAAGAACACTCCCAACACCATCATTCTCAATAGTGAACGTGGTTTCGGACGATCAGTGCTTAAACCGCAGGATCATCTGATCGTCACTGTTCCTGAAACCGAATCAGGAGAAAACATTATCCGTACAAAGATGGATTTGAATATCATTTATGAAGATGAGGATATCCTTGTGATAAACAAGCCTGCAGATATGCCTGTGCACCCTTCTGCGGGAAATTATGAAAATACTCTGGCAAATGGAATCGCCTGGTATTTTGCAGAAAAAGGAGAGGATTTTGTTTACCGCTGTATCAACCGGCTGGACCGGGATACCACCGGTGCTCTGATCCTTGCCAAAAATCCCCTCAGCGCAGCGATTCTGTCAGTTCAGATGAAAAAACGTCAGATTCTCAGGACTTATCTCGCACTTGTAGATGGGCTTCTTCCTGACTTCGGAACGATCAACGCTCCTATCGCACGAATGGAAGGCTCCGTGATCACCAGGGAAGTAAATTTCGGAACCGGGGAGTCTGCAATAACTCATTATGAACGGCTGGCGGCAGGAAAAGAATATTCTCTGACTGAACTTCATCTGGAAACAGGGCGCACACACCAGATACGTGTGCATATGAAATATATCGGGCATCCTCTGCCCGGAGATTATTTATATAATCCTGATTACCGTCGGATAAACCGTCAGCCCCTTCATTCTTATCAGTTGGAGTTTACTCATCCTATAACCGGAAAGGTCATGCTTTTTACTGCTCCGCTTCCTATTGATTTTATTTCTGCCTTTTATAGCAATTCTCTAAAATAATGCATTTATAGCAATCCCATAAATTACTGCAAACAAAACAGTTCATCAGCTTTTGTCTGATGAACTGTTTTGATATGAATGCATATACATTCTTACTTATTTTTCTCATAAATGATCAGAAGACCTCTCAGAAGAAGTTCCTCATCCAGAATGATTTCTCTTTTACAATGGGGAACGATTTTCTTTGCCAGACCACCGGTTGCCACTACAGTTGCCTTCTCCCCCAATTCCTCTTCGATCCTGTCAATAATTCCATCCAGAGCTGCTGCATTGCTGTAAAGAACCCCACTCTTCATACATTCGATCGTGTTTTTCCCAATCACATGTCTTGGCGCATCAATACTGATTCCGCTGAGCTGGGAAGCCCTCGCAGTAAGTGCATCCAGGGAAACCCCTACACCCGGAAGAATCATTCCGCCTACATACTGCTTCTTACTGTTGACAACAGACGCTGTGGTTGCAGTTCCCATATCAATAAGGATTAACGGCACCGGATAACCGGAAATTCCTGCCACTGCATCAGCAACCTGATCTGCACCAAGCTGTCCCGGATTATCCATCATAATATTCAGTCCTGTCTTTACACCGGGTCCGAGAACAATTGCATTTTTCTTAAGAATTTTCTCTGCGGCAAGTTTCACAATATTTGTGATCTGCGGCACTACAGAAGAAATAATACAGCCCTCAATCTCTGTTTTTTTTATATGATAGATATCAAGAACATTCTTTAAATCCACCGCATATTCCAGTTCCGTCTTTGTACGGTTAGTAGAAAGGCGTTCTATAAAATATGTTTTCAGGTCATCAATACATCCAACTACAATGTTGGTGTTTCCAACGTCAATTGCTAAAATCATAATTATTTATCTCCAATTTCTTAATCGTCCTGTTCCCTTAACAGACAGAATCCTGCATCAGCGAAAGGATTTTATCCAGGATCCTAAAAGCTGCGTCTTCTTTACTCATAAGCGGAAGAGAGATTTCCTCATCCTGTGTGATCAATGTCAGTACATTGGTATCTCCCTGAAATCCGGCGCCCTCCACTTTCACATTGTTGGCAGCCACCATATCCAGATTTTTCTTTGCCAGCTTGGCTCTGGAATTGTCGATCACATTCTGTGTCTCCATGGAAAATCCGCAGAGAAACTGTCCGGCCCGTTTGTGTTCTCCCAGAAACTTCAGGATATCATCTGTTCTTTCCAGTTCTATGGACATCTGTCCGTCACTTTTCTTAACTTTTTCTTCACTGATTCTGGCAGGGCGGTAATCTGCCACAGCAGCAGCTTTAATAATGATGTCCTGTTCGTTGCTGACAGAAGTTACAGCTTCATACATGTCTCTTGCAGTCACAACAGGTATCAGATTTACAAACATGGGAGGTTCAATTGAAGTACGTCCGCTGACCAGCGTGACATCTGCACCTCGGAGCATGGCAGCTTTCGCAATAGCATAGCCCATTTTTCCTGAAGAATGATTGGTAAGATAACGAACAGGATCAACAGATTCCTGTGTAGGACCTGCAGTTACAAGGATTTTCTTTCCTTTCAGATCTTTCTCACAGGCAGCTTCGCGCTCAATATAGGCAAGTAATGTCTCAGGTTCCGGCATTTTTCCCGCTCCTGTGTCACCACATGCCAGATATCCGCACGCCGGAGCGATCACTTCATATCCGTAATGCTCCAGAATCTTTAAATTATCCTGTACTACAGGATTCTCAAACATATTGGTATTCATGGCCGGGGAAATGAATTTCTTACATTTGCATGCCATGATCGTGGTAGTAAGCATGTCATCTGCGATCCCATGTGCCAGTTTTCCGATCACATTAGCACTTGCCGGTGCGATCATCACTACATCTGCTTTCTTTGCAATCGATACATGCTCTACCTGAAACTGAAAATTCCGGTCAAAGGTATCCACCAGACATTTATTTCCTGTGAGAGTTTCAAAAGTGATCGGATTGATAAAATTCGTGGCATTCTCTGTCATCAGCACATGAACATCTGCATGGCGTTTCTTCAGCGCGCTTGCCAGATATGCAATCTTATACGCCGCAATGCTGCCTGTCACTCCCAGTAATACTGTTTTTCCTTCCAGTGTCATTTTCCTTTACCTCTTTCTCCGAACCATATTATTTCTGGCTGTTTCTACGTCTTTATACTTATATGTCAAAATCTATCATAATTCATCTTTGATAACAGGATTCTGACTTTTACAATTCTATTTATTATAGACTAATTATTATCAAAAATGCAATAAGTGATTTGTTTTATTTGCGAAACAATCTGGAATGAATTTTGGCTTGTATGTCTCGGGATTTTGGCATAGTCATGCCAAAACACCTCGCGGGATAGAGGTATGTGAACAGTAACAGCAGGACAATAGGATATTGCAGGTGAACCGCAACAAGATTACACTTAACCGTTGTTTATAAAGATTTCCTGCATTATAATAATAATCAGTCAGATATCCATAATTTGCACTGGACTCTACCTGACTTAACTGACAGACCGGATTACTATAACATACTGATATCAACATATAAATCCGGTGTATGACTTTGTGGAGGAATATAGGAATATATGAAGAACTATCAGATCACACAATGGTGCGCAGCTTTTATCAGACAGCAGGTACAGGAAGGAGACTTCTGTATTGATGCTACAATGGGAAACGGAAATGATACGCTTCTGCTTTCGCAGCTATGCGGAGAATCAGGAAAGGTTCTTGCCTTTGATATTCAGGAGCAGGCACTGACTGCAACCCAAAAGAGACTGAACGCCGGACATGTTCCGGAAAATTACAGACTGCTTCTGGAATCTCACGCAAATATGGCAGAATATGCCACACCAGACAGTGTAAGCTGCATTGTATTTAATTTTGGTTATCTTCCCGGTGGAGATCATTCACTTGCAACCAGAGGTAAAACCAGCATTCAGGCATTGACCCAGGCTTTAACCCTTCTGAAAAAAGGCGGAATGATTTCTCTTTGCATCTACAGTGGCGGCGATTCCGGATTTGAAGAGCGGGATCAGATCCTTGACTGGCTGAAAAACCTTGATCCCCATCAATATCTGGTAATCAAAAGCGAATATTATAATCGCCCCAATAACCCACCGATACCAGTGCTGATAATTAAAAATTAACTGTATCTGTTCCAAAAAGCAGCAGAAAAGATTTTTCATATCTCTCCTGCTGCTTCTTGTTATGCCTTTTCTTCAATTTTTGTTTGTTCTCCGGGCACTTATACTTCGATTTCTGTTTTACTTAATCTGTAATGGTAATCTTCTCAATAACCGGCTGCTGATCTGACGGGATTGTTCCATTGTCGTCTGTCGGTTTTGCATCCTCGCAGATCTTATCAACAATATCCATGCCTTCTGTCACATGGCCAAATCCTGCATAATCTCCGTCCAGAAATGTACTGTCTGCCTGAACAATAAAGAACTGCGAGCTTGCGCTGTCCGGATCACTGGCTCTTGCCATGGAAATAGTCCCTCTTGTGTGGGAAATATCATTGTCTACTCCATTGTTGCTGAACTCACCCTTAATATTCTCTTCAGATCCACCTGTTCCGTCTCCGTTGGGATCACCACCCTGGATCATGAATCCATCCATGATACGGTGGAATGTCAGTCCGTCATAAAAACCTTCCTGTGCAAGTTTCACGAAATTTGTCACTGTGATCGGTGCTGTATCTGCATCCAGTTCCACATCAATCGTACCGTAATCCTTTACTTCAATCTCTGCGTGATGAATTCCTGTCAGTTCTTTGGAAGTATCCAAAAGCACACTGGTTGTACTGCTGTCTGAAGAATCTTTATTTTCAGAATCTGTATCAGCAGAATCACTCTTTTCATCAGAACCATCAGAAAATCCGGCTTTTTCTGCCTCTTCTTCACTTGCTACATTATCACTGTCAGAAGAAGCAGCTTTTGTCTCCGTCTCTTCCTGAGAAGAAGTCTCCTCTTTCGCTGTTTCCTCTGTTTTTGTACTCTCTTCTGTTTTATCACTGCTGCCACATCCTGCCAGTAAACCTGCTGACATAGCTGTAACACAAAGTGCTGCCAGTAATTTTCTTTTCATTTTCCTTTACCTCCGAAATCATTTACAACAATCTGATTATAACCTATCTCAGAAAAAAAACAACTCTTTTCACAAAATGTTCAGATTGTGAATGTTTCCTGTGTTTACTTCTTTCTGATTGCCTGTTAAAATGTATATGGCTGTTCAGTTCTGTACCTTCCCTTTTTGCAGTGAAACCGGAACAACAGACTGATGAACAGTCAGAATATATCTGCAAAAGAAAGCGAGGAATCCAAAATGGAAAAAATAACAAGTTTTACCATTGACCATATCAAATTACAGCCTGGAATTTATGTTTCACGTAAGGATCCGGTTGGCGGCAGTATTATCACTACCTTCGATATCCGTATGACTTCTCCTAACGAAGAACCTGTGATGAATACCGCTGAGCTTCACACGATCGAGCATCTGGCAGCAACATTCCTGAGAAATCATAAAGAGTTCGGCTCTAAAATGATCTACTGGGGACCGATGGGATGCCGTACAGGCAATTATCTTCTTTTAAATGGAGATTATGAGTCCAAGGATATCGTTCCGCTTATGATCGAGACTTTTGAATTTATACGTGATTTTGAAGGTGAAGTTCCGGGAGCATCTGCAAAAGACTGCGGAAATTATCTGGATATGAATCTGCCTATGGCAAAATATCTGGCAGGAAAATTTCTGGATGAAGTTCTTTATGATATCAAGCCGGACAGACTTATTTATCCACAGTAACATTCTACAGTATTATAGCAATCCTCATAAACAACACACCGAAAAAGATTTCTATCGTATTTTTCAGACAAAAAAAGCAGAAGCTGACAGGTCATTATCCCCTGCAGCTTCTGCTTTTACTTATACATTTCTGTCAACATTTTTCCAAAAAAGCCTTTATTGTACCTCTCATAGAAATATATTCAAAGAGGACTGATACAAATTTTTATATCATCAGATTATTCTGCACTTTCATCATAAGACGTATCTGCTGATGTATCTGCTGATGTATCTGCTGCAGTCTCACCTGCGTCTGCTGCCGGAGCTGTTGTTGTCACAAAATCTCCGCTTGCATAACAGGTCTGTCCATTATAATCCACACGAATCCATCCATTCTCGCATACACCTGTACTGTTCAGCTGAGTTCCGGCTGCCACACTTGAAATCAGATCTGCATCTGCACTTGCATCAGAACGAAGATTTAATTCTGATGACGCATAATAGGTATCGGATTTCACTTCTACTTTTACACCACTGGCTGTCTGCTCTGCTGCCGGCGTTGGTGTTGCTTCCGGTGTTGGTGTTGCCTCTGAAGCCTCAGGAGTAGGTGTGACTTCCGGTGTTGGTGTTACTTTAACGATCATAACGCTGGAATCAATAGTAGGATCAAATCCGCATCCCTGAGCAGCAAATGCAAGTCCCAGTACAAGAACCAGCCAAAGTGATTTCTTCATAAGTAGTTTCCTCCTTTATCAAACACGCTCTGTCCCCTCGTGTTTTCTGTGTTCGCTTTATGTATTAATATACACGATTCTTACAGATAATTCAAGTATGCGTTTTGTCCTGCTTTGTCTGCTTTCTTCCATTTGCGCGGAATTGCTGCAGGGTTACTGTTCACTCCGTTCTCAGTAACGCTGTAGGTTCTGTGTTTATCTACAACAATTCATAAAGGACTTCCACTTCGCCGCCACAGATCATTCCCAGATTCGCACCACCCTGATTAGACAGATTATATTTTCTGATTTCTCCATGCTGCGCTTCTGGTGCATATTTCAAAGCCTGAAATTCTACATTTCCGCCTCCGATGCTTCCATATGAATTCCCGTCTTTATCAATAAACATTTTACTTCCTGTCCCTCTTGGAGAAGAACCACTCTTGGATATGATCGTGATCATAATTCCATTTTCTTTTTTCCTGACAGCATCCTCCACAGCTCCATCAATATAAGAAACATCATACCTGTTCTTTTCCTGAACGATCTCCGCAGCAATACTTACAGCAATCTCTGCCGGCATATGTCCTCCGATCGGCAATCCAATCGGTGCATGGATACTGTTGAGCTGTTCTTCGCTGAAACCTTCTTCGAGTAATTTTTGTCTGGTCAGTTTTACCTTATTTTTACTGCCGATCATTCCCAGATAAGTATAAGGGCGTCTCAGGATCTGTCTGGCACAGGCACTGTCTCCGAGATGACCTCTTGTCACGATCACATAATAAGCATTTTCATAGGCCGGTATTTTGTCTGAAAGCTCATCATAGCTGCCTTTGATCAGCCGATCGGCATCCGGAAATCTCTCTGAAGTCACAAAATCTTCTCTGTCATCCATAACAGTCACATGAAATCCCAACATTTTTCCGATTTTTGCAACAGGCTGCGAAACATGTCCGCCTCCAAAAATGATAAGCTGCGGATTTTTCACATAAATTTCCACAAAGAAATCTACATCTCCCATATGAACAACTTTTGTCTCCTGGCACTCCGCCAGATCAGCTTCATATTTTTTCCAGAAATCTGCTGTATTTTCATCGGATGATAAACAATGGTTTTCTTTTATCAGACATTTTTCGCCCTTATGATTCCCGTTTAAAACCATTGCTGTTTTTACTTTTCCTGTTTCTTCCAAAATTTGATAAATTTTTCTGTACATAACTCTCTCCTGTTTCGATATAAAATACCTTTTGACCATGACATCATTATATATTATAATTGACAGAAAAAGGGGGATTATTATGAAAAAAAACTTTTTTCTACACAGTCTGCCCTTCAGACTGCTTGTCGGCGTGGCTTTTGGAATCTGTATCGGACTTCTTCTTAATATAATAGATGAATCTGCCATTACGACTGCAGTACTGAATGTGGTTGTAACATCGAAGTATATTCTTGGTCAGCTGATCAGCTTTTCTGTTCCGCTGATCATCATTGGATTTATCGCACCATCTATTACCAGACTCGGAAACAATGCTTCCAGAATGTTAGGTGTTGCAGTCAGTATTGCTTATGCTTCCTCACTGGGAGCTGCTTTATTCTCTGCATTATCCGGATACCTGCTGATTCCACATTTGTCCTTCAGCTCCACTGCCAGTCATCTCAAAGCTTTGCCGGATGTAGTTTTTGAACTTTCCATTCCACAGATAATGCCTGTCATGAGTGCACTTGTACTGGCCATTATGCTGGGACTTGCATCTGCATGGACAAAAGCCAGTCTGATTTCTTCTTTTCTTGAAGAATTTCAGAAGATCATACTGGCTATTGTATCAAGAGTCATTATTCCGATTCTCCCATACTTCATCGGACTGACTTTCTGTTCACTGGCATACGAAGGAACAATCACCAGACAGCTTCCTGTATTCCTTCAGGTAATCGTCATTGTTCTGATTGGACATTTTATCTGGATAGCTCTTCTATATATACTTGCAGGAATTTATTCCAGAGAAAATCCTCTGAAAGTTGTGAAACATTATGGTCCCGCCTACCTCACAGCCATAGGTACCATGTCATCTGCTGCCACACTGCCGGTCGCCCTCCAATGCGCACACAGGGCAAAACCTCTCCGAAAGGATCTGGTAGATTTTGGTATTCCACTGTTTGCCAATATTCATCTCTGTGGTTCTGTCCTCACAGAAGTATTCTTCTGTATGGCAATCTCCAAAATTCTTTATGGTGCAGTTCCTGCGCCGGGGGCCATGGTTCTTTTCTGTGTCCTGCTTGGAATTTTTGCCATTGGTGCTCCGGGTGTACCGGGAGGCACTGTTATGGCATCTCTCGGTATTATCACCGGTATCCTGAAATTCGGCGATTCTGCTACAGCTCTGATGCTGACTATCTTTGCCCTTCAGGACAGTTTTGGGACAGCCTGTAACGTAACAGGCGATGGTGCCCTGACTCTGATTCTTACCGGATATGCCAGATACCACAATATCAGAGAACAGAAACTGCAATAAAAGTTCAAAATACCATCATATCTGTCTTTTTTCTCAGATATGATGGCCTTCATTTTCTTACGGACGAATCACCTTATCTGCACCTGTCATACGCTCTGCAATCGTATACATATCGGTAACTTTTCCAACCATCAGTTTCTCCATCAGTCCATAATGCTTCAGGCAGGTACCGCAGGTCAGGATTTCCACGCCCTCTTCTTCCATCTTTTTCAGATCTTCCAGACTTTCAGAGTCTTCTGTTGTAAGTTTTGCACCTCCATTATAGAAAAGGATTGTATCCGGATGTGTTTCCATCTGAGAAAGGGCATAGATAAATCCTTTGATCAAAATCTTTCCCAGTTCATCATCACCATTTCCCATAACATTTGAGGAGATTACCGCTACCGTCACTTTTTTATGCGGTGCTTCGCAGACAAATTCCTCTTCTTCCAAGGTACCACCTGTCTGTTCAGTCTTTACTGCCATCTTCACCTGATACTTTTTGTCTCCCAGTTTTTCAGATACAAACGTACAGCCTGTTTTATTTGCAAGTCTGCTCAGATTATTCACTGCGGTTTCATTATCGATCAGAATTTCAATCTCATCACCGACTGCCGCATTATCAATAACCTTCTTTGTCATCACTACCGGAATCGGGCACTGTTTTCCCATTGCATTTACTTCATGTTTCATTTTCTGTCACCTCTTGTTATTCTTTATATTCACTGCTTATTACCGCGTTTAATATATTTTCCTGTTTTCTCCAGAATTACTTTTCCATCCTGCACCACATGAGCTCCTCTTAAATATACGCTGTCAATATCTCCATGAAGCTTAAATCCCTCATATGGATTATTATCCGTATGATACAGATGTGTCTTTGCAGAGATAACGTTTTCCTTCTCAGGATCAAATACAACAATATCTGCATCACTTCCCTCACGTATCACGCCCTTATTGGGATACACTCCGTAAAGTTTAGCTGCATTCTCACTTAACAGACGGCACATCTGTTCCTGCGTGATCCTGCCTGTGCGTACACCGTATGTATAAAGCAGAGTTCCTCTCGTCTGTACTCCCGGCAGCCCTCCCGGAATCTTCGTGAAATCATCTTTACCAAGAGCTTTCTGCTCCATTGTAAAGCTGCACTGGTCAGTTGCAACCGTCTGGATCTGATCATTCGCCAGTGCTTTCCACAGGCAGTCCTGATCTGCTTTCTTACGGATTGGAGGTGCACACACGTATTTGGCACCTTCAAAATCCGGTTTTGAATATACACTGTCATCCAGAAGCAGATACTGCGGACAGGTTTCCGCATATACCTTTTGTCCGTTCATTCTGGCACGCATCACTTCTTCAAATGCTTTCCGGTTGGTAAGATGTACTACCATTACAGGAGCATCTGCTGCATCTGCGATCACAAGAAGGCGGTGAACTGCCTCTGCCTCCATAATATCCGGACGCACCAACGGGTGATTCTCAGGTCCCAGACGTCCCTCTTTTTTGGCTTCTGCGATCAACGCATCGATTGCCCCTGCATTCTCACAATGTACCCCTGCAAAACATCCGTATTCATTTAATTTCTTAATAATCTTATAAAGGTCACCGTCATCTACGATCATTGCCGGATAAGTCATGTAAAGCTTAAAACTGGTAATCCCTTCATTGATCATATCCTGTATTTCTCTCTCAGTTTCCTCATTCCATTCCACAATAGACATATGGAAAGAATAATCACAGGAACATTTCCCATCTGCTTTCTCATGCCACTTCTCAAGGCCTTCCCTCAGCGTATGGCCGCCTTTATCCTGAGACGCATAATCGATCACCAGAGTTGTACCTCCTGCAATGGCAGCTCTTGTTCCTGTTTCAAAATCATCTGCCGTCACTGTTCCTGCCACTTCCAGGTCAAAATGTGTATGTCCGTCTATAAATCCCGGAAAAAGCAGCTTACCGTTTACATCAACTACCTGTGCATCCTCTGCTTCCAGATTCCGGCCTACTTTTACAATCTTCTCTCCATCTATAAGAACATCTTCTATAACAGACATATCCCCCGATACTACTGTACCATTCTTCAGTAAAGTTTTCACTGTTTCTGACACCCCTTTCTTTATTATAAGTTAGGGACAAAAAGTATTTTACCCCTAACTTATCGCAATTCTCATGTTTAAAATATACCACGATTCCTATATCACTTCAATGATTTATGATTATAATCACAAATTTTTTAAGGTATTCACATTTATTTTTTTTAGGCTCTTTTTATTTCCTTTTTTTTATGATAGAATATAAAAAATGTGCAGTTTCCATGTGTCTGCACTGAACGTTTTGACGGATAAATTTATCCGCTTTACTACATGCTCATAATCGAATGACTGTTACTGCTCAGACTATAGAAGCCCCTGCCTGATTCGGTTATGATCCGTTTAAAAGTTATATTAATAGGAGGAAATCAAATGGGACGACTTACTGTGTTAAAACAAATCGCTGCTGATCTTGCTTCCCAGTTCGGACCTGACTGTGAAGTAGTAATCCATGATCTGAAAACTTCGGAGCCGGAACATTCCATCGTCTACATCGTAAATGGTCATGTTACAAACAGAGATATCGGAGACGGACCATCCAATGCTGTTTTTGATGCGATCCGCAATCAGGAAAAAGGAGCAACCCCCGAAGACCATACCGGTTATCTGATGAAAACAGCAGACGGCAAGATCCTGAAGTGCAGCACTTCCTACATTCATGATGACGATGGTACCCTTCATTATGTTTTCGGAATCAATTATGACATTACCAAGCTTACTATGATCGAATCTGCCCTTCATTCTCTTGTCACTCCGGAAAATAAGGAAGAGAAGCCCAAAGAGATCACTCATAATGTCAATGATCTTCTTGATCATCTGATCGAAGAATCTGTAGCTCTGGTAGGCAAACCTGTTCCTTTAATGAATAAGGAGGATAAGGTTACTGCTATTCAGTTCTTAAATGATGCAGGTGCTTTCCTTATTACCAAATCCGGAGATAAGGTTGCAAATTATTTCGGAATCTCCAAATATACATTGTACAGTTATATTGATGTAAATAAGTAAAAACAGGAAAGAATGATATAAAAACAGACCTGCATGGTACTTTTCCATCAGGTCTGTTTTTCTTCTGTTTTTCTTTTTTCATCCAGCGCCGGTATATCGTTAAATATGCTCTTTCTTTCATCTCCTTCCTCGTAATTTTTTCGATATTCCTTTATAGACTGATTATAACACAGAACAACAACATTTTTTCTCTTTCACGCGAACAGTAATTATATGGTGTGAATGGTATGGAAAAAAGGTTGTCTTTAAATTTGAAATCTTTTATACTTGATATATATACAACATTTTGATGATAAATTTTATTAATCCTTATCAGACGGAGGTGCTGTTATGTCTGAACAGATTTTATCTGCTGTTCATGGTGTCACTACCATGCTCTTTGGAATTTACTGTTCTGCATTTTTTCTTGGGATCAAACCGACCAGAAAAAATATCCTGACTATGTTTCTGTTATTTTCAGGGCAGGGACTGTTATATGTAATTGATCTGGCATTATTTGGGGAAACTCTTGCAAATATGTCCTATCCTCTGATCGTACATTTCCCATTGGTTTTATTCCTCTCCGTTCATTATAAGTATCCTCTGATTTCTTCCGCTGTTTCTGTCTTTTCTGCCTATCTGTGTTGCCAGATAAGCAACTGGACCGGATTATTCGCTTTGGCAATAACAGGATTACAGTGGTGTTATTATTCTGTGCGGATCTTAACAACAACCTTAACTTTTGTCCTTCTTTATCGATATGTATTTCGATCTACAAAAACAATTTTTACAAAAAATGCACGTGAGCTTTCCATCATCGGTTTCCTGCCATTTGTATATTACGTTTTTGATTATGCTTCCACCAAGTTTTCAACTTTACTTTATTCCGGAAATAAAGCAGTTGTTGAGTTCATGGGATTTGCATTCTGCATTGCCTACCTGGTATTTCTCATCATCTACTTTCAGGAATATGAGAATAAACAGGAGATAACGCAATACAGCAATCTTCGTGAAATGCAGCTTCAATCCATGCAAAACGAAATTGAACAGGTAAAGATCAGCAGCCAGAGACTGGCGATCCTGCGGCATGATATGCGCCACCATCTGAGTATTATTCTGACCCAGCTGCAAAACGGACATCCGGATAAAGCACAGGAATACATCCATGAAATTAATTCTGCATATGACGATACGATCATCGCCGCCTATTCCGGAAATGAAATGCTGAACTCTGTGCTTTCCATTTATCATTCCCGTTTCGCAGACAGAGGATTGTCTCTTATATGCAATGTTTCTACAGGAAAAGAACTTCCATGCTCCGATCTGTCCCTCTGTACAATCCTGTCCAATGCGCTGGAAAACTCCATGCATGCACTGGAGCAGCTAGAATCACCTTCAAAATGGGCCCGGCTTACTCTTTCACAGAAAAAGAATCACATTCTGTTCCAACTGGAAAATCCCGTAGAAAAAATTCCGGCATTTGTAGATGGAGTTCCGGTTTCTACCAGAAACGGGCATGGAATCGGTGTCAGGAGTATTATTTATTATGTGGAACAATTGCATGGACAGTGTCATTTTTCTATCGTGGACCATTGCTTTGTCCTGCGAATCATCATCTGACACAGGATTTTCACTGCCGGATACAATACATACATTTATTCACAGAAAGGTTTTGATAAAAATTATGAATATTGCAATTTGTGATGATGAAATACTCTTTACCCGGGAATTAAGTTCACTTCTGACTCACTGGGCGGAAAAAAATGATTTTTCACTTACCCTGTATCCATATTCCAACGGTGATGATCTGTTAACAGCTCTCCGGACAATTCCGGTAGATCTGATCTTTCTCGACATCATCATGCCACTATTAAATGGCATAGATACAGCAAAAGAAATACGCAGCATGGGACTGACTGTTCCTGTGATTTTTCTGACTTCTTCCAGAGAATTTGCCCTGGATTCCTATGATGTAAAAGCTTTTCATTATCTTTTAAAACCAGTAAATACTCTGAAACTTTTTTCTGTTATGGATGATTTTTTTAAAACTTATAATGTTCCGGCGGAAACTTTCGTCGCACATACTGCAGACGGATTCTGCTCAATTACGCTCAATGATGTAGATTATCTGGAAGCTCAGAATAAACAGGTTCTGGTCTGCCTTTCAAATGGAACTACTTTAAAAATCCGCGAATTATTTGCAAAGTGTGAAGGGATCTTTACTCCGGAAAAAGGATTCTTTAAATGTCACCGAAGCTATATTGTAAACCTGTCCCACATAAAACAGTTCACAAGAACTATGGTCACTACCGGCATTTCCTCTGTCCCTATTTCCAGAAATAACTATTCTGCATTCAAAGATGCCTATTTTTCATATATGTTTGATTCTAACTCCGGTTAATCCGATAATTACAGCATTTGCGGGTTACTGTCCCCTCCGTTCTCAGCAATACATTTCGCAGTTCACTGCTTTTCGTACACCCTCACATATTCTTATCGTTCCATTTCATGTGCCTGTTTGTAGATTTCACAGGCAGCATAATTCACACATCTGTCATGTGCACAATCCATAAATGTGAGGGTTCTTTTATCTCCTTCCATCGTATATTCGCAGCAGACAGTCTGCCCTCCATTACATGTTCTGCAAAATCCCGAAATAAACTCTTCTTCTATCTCCATTTTATCCTCCTCAATTTTCCTTATATCTCATTATCCTTCCGAGAAGCAAAAATACAGGCAACAATATATTCGTTACTGTTCACAAATATTTTTATTTATTCGTCCGTTTTTTGTTGCATTTTACAACAAACAGATTTATAATCAGTATAACATAGAAATGTGCGGAAACACTATAACAAACATAAAATAATCGTAACTGTTCAGTACCTTCACAGTTACGAGTCAAAATCCATTAAAAATCGCCTTTGGCGATGGGATTTTGACTTGTATGTCTCGGGATTTTGGCATGTTCATGCCAAAACACCTCGCGGGATAGTAGACTGCTGAATAGTTACAAATAATCAAAAAAGAGGGAAAATGTCATGAACAGAGAACTTTATGATGAGGCAATACGCTCCAATATCCTGTCACGCAAACTGATCGAACAGTTGATGGAAAGTATGAATTACAGTAGTATCTCTTTTATCAACTGGACTGTAGAGGTACTAAAGATTATTAAAACACGTCTGGAACGCGGAGATAAAATCACAGACGAAGTATCCGGAATTACTTATGATATAAAATCTTTCCGAAATTTTGTAAGCACCAATTTTTCTTCCTATATTACAAGTCAGGTCTTTGATGCTCCTGATAAAGCAGAGAAAGTATATTTTTCTCTGGAAGCCACCGAAGACGGACATGCCTACAATATGGTTATGGCAAGTTCATCAAAGAACAAAACATATAAGTGGATTTCCAGTCTCAGCGAACGCTTTTCATTAGTGGAGATGATCGCTACCGGAATTGTATATCTTAAAGATAACAGGACAGATACATATCAGCCATTTATTTCCGGAAATGGTAAGTACTGCAGATATGACGTAGAAAAAGGACAGATTGTCGAATTATAAACCGCTGAGATTGATTTGTATCTTATTATATTATGCATAATCTTAAGAATTGCATAATACAGAACAAACAACCATCATTGAGTCAGTACATACAAGAAAGAATCCTGCTTGCAGGATTCTCCGCCTGCGGCGGGTCGCTTCAGCGACATAATTCCTCTCCGTCGCAGTGCGATCCTGCCCGGAGGGCTTTTTTATGTTATAGGAACATTACGGAGTAATTTCCTATAACATAAAAAAACCCCTGCCATTCAGCAGGGGATTTTAATTTAATCATATTCAGATTAGTTGTTGATAAGTTTGTCTTCGCCATTCCAGCTGTAAAGTTTACGGATTTCTTCGCCAACTTTCTCAGACTGATGCTCAGAAGCTTTCTTTCTCATAGCTTTGAAGTGAACCTGTGCACCTGCATCAGACATATCAAGTAAGAAGTCTTTTGCAAATGTACCATCCTGGATATCAGAAAGAATTTTCTTCATAGCTTTCTTTGTATCTTCTGTGATGATCTTAGGTCCTGTGATGTAATCACCATATTCAGCAGTGTTGGAGATAGAATATCTCATTCCTGCGAATCCTGACTGATAAATCAGGTCTACGATCAGTTTCATTTCATGAATACATTCAAAGTATGCATTTCTTGGGTCATAACCAGCTTCAACAAGTGTTTCGAAACCAGCCTGCATAAGTGCGCAAACACCACCGCAAAGTACAGCCTGCTCACCAAAGAGGTCTGTCTCTGTCTCTACACGGAATGTAGTTTCAAGAAGACCAGCTCTTGCTCCGCCGATTCCAAGACCATATGCCAGTGCAAGATCCTGAGCTTTTCCTGTGTAATCCTGCTCTACAGCGATAAGACAAGGTGTTCCTTTTCCAGCCTGATACTCACTTCTTACTGTGTGACCAGGTGCTTTAGGAGCGATCATTGTAACATCAACATTCTTTGGTGGTTTGATGCATCCGAAATGGATATTGAAACCATGAGCAAACATTAACATGTTGCCTTCTTCAAGGTTTGGCTCGATGGATTCTTTGTAAAGTTTAGCCTGTAATTCATCATTGATAAGAATCATGATGATATCTGCCTGTTTAGCTGCTTCAGCTGCTGTATATACCTTAAAGCCCTGCTCTTCAGCTCTCTTCCAGGATTTGCTGCCTTCATAAAGACCGATAATGACATCACATCCGGAATCCTTTAAGTTCAGAGCATGTGCATGTCCCTGGCTTCCGTATCCAATAATTGCAATTTTTTTACCATCCAGTAAGCTTAAATTACAATCTTCCTGATAAAAAATCTTGTTAGCCATTTTATTTTCCTCCTGCTAATCGTAAAAAAATTTATCGTTAAGGGATGCTCCCCTAGCAAACTATATATGTACTGTTTCTGAGATATTCTTCCATTTCCTGCATTCCGAAAAGCCTTCCGGTCTTTTCATCAGAAATAGGTTACATCCTGCGAACCTCTTGATAAACCGGTCATTCCTGTACGTGCAAGTTCGAGAATCTCGTAATCGCCCATCAGCTCAAGAAATGCCTCCAGTTTATTATGGTTACCTGTCATCTCCAGTATCATGGAATCCACACTTACGTCTGCGACTTTCGCATGGAAAACATCCGCTATGGAAATGAGTCCCTGTCTCTGCTCCGGTTTCGCAGCCACCTTGATCATCATTAATTCATGGCATACGCTGTTGTCCGGCTCCAGGATCTTAATATCTCTTACATCTACAAGCTTGGCAAGCTGATTCGTGATCTGCTCCAGAATCAGTTCATCCCCGCTGCACACAACGGTAATTCTGGAAAAACGCTCGTCCGCTGTTACACCTCCGGTAATGCTGTCGATGTTATAGCCTCTGCGGCTGAATAATCCAGATACTCTGGTTGTTACACCTGCAGTATTATCTACTAACAGGGATAATACTCTCTTCTGCATGTCCCACCTGCTTTCAACGTGTACATTTTCACCACGTTAATATAATAAATAGCTCGTATGGTTACCATTATATCAATAATCGTGATTTTGTCAATAAATTTTTCGCACAAAAACAAATGTCTTTCTGTGACAGCTTTTGTAAAAACATCGAATTAACTGCCTATATCAGATATTTATTTCTGAACTCTTCGATCATTTTCGGTTTCAGATAAAATACGGTCTGGAAAAACTTTTCCATAGAACCATAAGTCTTTTTCACTGTTTCAAAAACAGCAGCCAGATACTCCTCTTTTACATTATATATAATCGGAAGCTTCTCGGTCATTTTCTCATCTGCCTCCGGCCAGGTCTGTACAAGTCTCTGCATATATACCAGTTTGGGCTCCATATAACGGTTTGTGCGCAGATAGTCTTCATATATCACATCTTCCTCCACCCCCAGCAGACTGAGCAGAAAAGCAGTCCCGATCCCTGTACGGTCCTTTCCAGTTCCGCAATGCCACAAAACAGCACCTTTTTCCTGCCTGAAAAGAATATCGATAAACTTCGCATACTGTTTCAACACCAACTGATCCATGCATAAATTCCTGTACTGTCTGATCATATATTCTTCCATATCATCCGGGAGTCCTGCAAGCATTTTCACAAACTGTTCTCTGTTGCTGATAACCTGCACATCCTCATCCACAACCGGTACATGGTAGTATTCTACTTCTGCTATAATAGTATCCGGTTTACATTTTCTCTCTTCTGCCGAACGCAGGTCGATCACCGTCTTCAGATTGTATTCTTCTCTGAGTCTGTTCTTATCGCTCTCTGAAATATGATAAAGTTCCCCGCTTCTCAGAAGCCTCCTCGGCAGGATGTGTCTGTCATCAGCTGTAACGATCGCACCCAGATCTCTGGTATTCGGCAGACTATGAAGAGATATCCTGCCGCCCTTCGGGAAACCTGTTGCCATATCCGGGTTTAATATCTTAAGAATGCGGATACACTCATGAATCTCTTTTTCTGTCATATCGAACTTGTATCTCTTCTTACGTCTGGTAACAATTACAAGATAATTTACACTCAGCTGTCTGTCATCACCTTCATCTGCTCCCTCTTTTCGCATATATGCCCATACAATGTCTTTACATGGAAGATTGTTTATCATCATATGTCTGGTAAAAACCAGAAATCCATCTTCTATCCTTATCTTTCCATACTTCATGATCCACCACTCCACTGTCTGCAATTTTATTACTGTTCACTCTGCTCTTAGAGCGTGTCTGAAAAATCATTCCCACAATCTGCAAGGCATACTGAACAGCAACCATTTTTTTCAGAATAACACAGAAATCGGAATTTGACAATTCCTGTCAAACGTTTATAATCATGGTGTTATTGTGATATAGCAATCACCTTATGAACCGTACTTTTTGTACAGAAATTATTTTTTGAAAGGATTTATGAAAATGGAGAATCTTATTTTCTGTCTTAATGCTACAATCCCGATTTTTCTCACCCTGATGCTCGGGCTCTTTTTTCGGAAGATCGGACTCTTTGATGACACCTTTGTCAGCCGTCTGAATAAGTTCGTATTTAATGCAGCTCTGCCTGCGCTTTTGTTTCTGGATATTGCAAAGTCAGATTTCTACAGTGTATGGAATACGAAATTTGTATTGTTCTGCTTCTTTGTCACACTGATCAGTATCGGAATTTCCACAGGACTTTCCTATCTGCTGAAACCGCGAAATATCCAGGGCGAATTTATCCAGGCTTCTTACCGGAGCAGCGCTGCGATCCTTGGAATTGCAATTATCCAGAATCTTTACGGAAACGCAGGAATGGCACCACTTATGATCATCGGAAGTGTGCCGCTTTATAATGTGATGGCAGTTATAACACTGTCACTGTTCGCTCCCGGCGGCGGTAAACTTGATACCGCAAAACTTATCCGAACCCTGAAAGGAATCGCCACGAACCCTATTATCCTTGGTATCCTGACAGGTATGGTATGGTCGCTGCTTCATCTGCCAATGCCAACAATTCTGAATACTGCCGTAGATAATCTCGGAAAAACAGCGACTCCTCTTGGGCTGATGGCCATGGGTGGCGCACTGAAATTCGGCAAGGCATTCGCAAGGCCGAAACCACTGATCGCATGTAGCTTTCTGAAGCTTGTGGGATATGAAGCTGTATTTCTTCCACTGGCTGTGCTTCTGGGATTTTCCCATGATATGCTGGTTGCGATCATTATCATGCTTGGTTCTGCCACTACTGTAAGCTGTTATATCATGGCCAAAAACATGGATTATGACGGCGATTTTACTTCCGGTGTGGTTATGACTACCACTCTGTTAAGCTCCTTTACCATGACAATCTGGCTTTATATATGCAAAAGCCTGGGACTGATCTGAGCCCAGGCTTTTTATGTTTATATTAGCTTCAGATATTCCAGTCCGTTTCTGATTCCATAATGGAACATATCCTGTGTAATATGATCAGCCAGAGCTTTTATTTTCTCTGAACCATTTCCCATGGCAACCTTCACGGCCGCATATTCAAACATGGCGAGATCATTATTGCTGTCTCCAAACACGATCGTATCCTCCCATGGAATATCAAAGAGTCTGCACACTGCCGAGATCCCCACTGCCTTGTTAAAGCCCTTTGGGACAAGTTCAATGGTGGTTCCCGCAATCCCTGAACCACTCTCATGACGGATAATGTCATAATACTCACTCAGTTCCCTACAGGCAGCTTCTGCATCACAGCCTTTTATCATTTTGGCACTGATCTTATTAATGCGCATACAATCTTCATTTCCCCTGATGGGACGCCATTTAGATCCTAAAGATTCTGTGATCAGATCCGTATACCAGTTCACATCTGTATTATATTCATCCTTATCATAATACATGAAATCTGCACCTTCCATAACCGGGACCAGACCATATCTGCGCAGGATTTCCACTGATTTTTTTGCAACTTCCGGGGGCATCTCTTTATTAAAAAGACGTTCTCCATCCTTTTCAATGGTAGCCCCGCAGGCACTGATCATACCGGTAAACGGAAGCTCTTCCAGATACCGGGAAACAAAGGCCCTGCTCCTGCCTGTGCAAAGCCATGCGTCATGACCGTTTTCTCTTAATTTCTTCAATGCCTCCTTTGTGCTCTGGGGTACACCCTTTTCCATATCGCAGAGTGTTCCGTCTGCATCAAAAAACACTGCTTTTCTGTTCACTTTCTTATCTCCTGATTTTTATATTTACGTTTATCTGCCAGTGTACCTGCAAACTATGCAAAAAACACTGTCGCTGCCTTAACCAGGCTCTCTGTATCTTTCGCACCTGTTGTTTCATATACAGAATGCATGGCAAGCTGTGCCAGACCGATATCCACTGTTTTCACAGGAACCTGGGTATTGGAAATATTTCCCAGCGTGGATCCGCCTGCCATATCCGAACGGTTCACAAAGGTCTGGTACGGCACCTTTGCCCTGTCACAGATATCCTTGAAAATTGCAGCGGACACTCCGTCTGTACAATATTTCTGGTTTGCATTGTACTTGATCACGATTCCCTCATTCAGCACCGGACGGTTTACCGGATCTGTCTTATCCGTATAGTTTGGATGGAGAGCATGAGCATTATCTGCAGAAATCATAAAACTGTCTGCAAGTGCCATATAATATTCCTCCTGGGTACGTCCCAGTCCCATATTGATCCGCATCAGAGTATCCTTCAGGAAAGCAGAAGCAGCGCCCTGTCTTGTACTGCTTCCCACTTCTTCATTATCCAGCACACAATGTACAGAAATGCTTTCTTCACGATTTCCCTGCAGGAATCCCTCCATAGAAGAGAATGCACACTGCAGATCATCCAGTCTGGGTGCAGAAACAAATTCCTCATTTACTCCCCACAGAGTACCCGGAGTTCTGTCATAAAGAAACAGATCATGTCCCAGAATATCTTCTGTCTTTACTTCTGCGGCCTCAGCCACAGTTTCCATAAATCTGCCCTTTCCTTCCTTATCGCTGAAAAGAGGCAGCATATCCTTCTGCACATTATATTTATATCCGTCATTTACTTCCCTGTTCATATGAATGGCAAGATTAGGAATAACCAGCAGATCTCTGTCCACAGCCACCATCTTCTCTCTGATTTTTCCATCCTGACGGACGATCAGCCTTCCTGCCACTGACAGAGGTCTGTCAAACCATGGAGACAGAATCATTCCACCGTAACGCTCCACATTCAGTTTGATATAAGCATTCTCCACCTCTATCTCAGGATTCTCCTTAATCTTAAGGGAAGGGGAATCACTGTGGCTTGCCATAATATGAAACTTCCACACAGGCTTCTGCGGAATGGAAAAAGCTATGATCGCAGAATGATTTCTGGTCACATAATAATTTCCGCCTTTTTTAAGCTTCCAGTGATCCTCCTCTTTCAATTCTTCAAAGCCTTCTTTGTCAAGCCTTTTGGTCATCTCCGTCACTGCCTGAAATGCAGTAGGGCTTTTCTCTATGAATTTCAGTAACTTCTTTGCTGTTTTTCTGTACATAGTTTGATTCTCCATTTGAATGATTATGAAATGATACCTGGTTTATACTATTTTTTATTATAATCAGTCTGTCCTGGTAATAAAAACAGCAGTCATTATTTCCATAAGAAATATGTGCTGCTGTTTTTTATATCAGTCTTTAATGATCAGAGCCATAAAAACCAGATCTGTATTTCCTGTATTTGCAAGTGCATGTCCATGATTGTCCGGTGTGAATGTAATATCTCCTGCTTTTACCGGACGATAGGTACCGTTGTCATTGTATTCGCCCTGTCCCTGTAAAATATAGTAGGTTTCACTTTCTCCATGATGTTCATGATATCCCAGTGAACATCCCGGCTCCAGGGTTACCTGTGCATACAGTCCACATTTACCATTCAACTGTTCTGCATCAAGGATTTCTTTGATGATTACGTGACCATTTCCACCTGCCATGTGTTCTTCGCGTCTGATTTTCATAATTTTTTGCCCTCCTGTAGATGTTTTCTCTTTTATAGAATTTCCATTGAATATATCATAGCACTGTTTGTAAAAAATGGCAAAGTAAATATCAATGGAACATTCAACAAAATATCGTTACTGGTTACTGTTCACTTTATTTTGCAGTATTTTCAGATTTGTTCAGAAGGCTGTCCAGAAGCTGCGAAATGGTCTGATTTAACACAGGATGTCGCAGATACGGAGCAATCTGATTCATTGGTACAAGAACGAAATCGCGGTTGTGCAGATCAATATGAGGAATATGAAGATCTGGCA
This sequence comes from Blautia sp. 1001283B150304_161114_C9, assembly GCF_015668165.1. NCBI lineage: Bacteria > Bacillati > Bacillota > Clostridia > Lachnospirales > Lachnospiraceae > Blautia > Blautia sp. 1001283B150304_161114_C9. The sequence continues at coordinate 106,262 of NZ_JADPGO010000006.1, forward strand.
TATCAATAATTTCCTGATCATAAAACAGGATATCCAGATCCAGTGTCCTTGGTCCCCAGTGGATGATACGTTCCCTGTTTGCCGCCTGTTCTAACTGATGCAGTCTCACAAGCAATTCTCCAGGAGTAAGAAGTGTCCGCATTTTCAGAACTCCATTTAAAAATTCATCCTGATCAGTAACTCCGTAAGGTTCTGTAATAAGATAATCGGAAATTGCCTCTATACGGCATCCTTTTGTCTCTGCCAGACCACGGATCCCATTGTCTATATACATCTTTTTATCACCCATATTAGAGCCAAAAGCAATGTAAGCAGTATGCCATTTCCGTGTAATTTCCACAGATACGGTTTTCAAAGGAAGACCAACCGGTGCCCAGGGCTTTTCAATCTTCAGAGTAATTTTTTCAAGTCCGGAAAGAGAGCAAAGAAGCATTTCTGCAAGATTCTCTGCAAGAGATTCCAGAAGTTTATAAGTATGTTTTCTGGTGAAATCAGTGATCATATGGCTGACTTCGCCATAGTTTATGGAAGCAGACAACTCATCGGTTAATCCCGCCAGACGTGTTCTGGTAAAAAGCGTGGCAGAAATAACAAATTTCTGTCCCAGAACATTTTCCTCGGGATATACACCATGGTTTGCAAAAACCTCCAGCTCTTTAATTTCTATTTTGTCTAATCTGGTCTCATCCATAACAGCAAATCCTTTCTGTATGTTATTTATATTTACCATCTGTTTTGTGCCAGTAATTTATCTGCGTCCCAGGATTGCTTCTGTCATCTGGATCACACGCTTGTTTTCTTTAACATCGTGGACACGGACAAAAGAGCATCCCTTCATTACGCCAATTACACTGGTAGCCAAAGTCCCCTCCACGCGCTGATCTACAGGAAGATCCAGTGCCAGTCCGATCATGGATTTGCGGGATGTACCAAGGAGAACCGGAAATCCCAGATTCTGAAAAAGCTCCAGGTGATTCATTGCTTCCAGATTCATTTCAAATGTTTTTCCAAAACCAATTCCCGGATCAAGCATGATTTTTTCATCTTTAATGCCAGCCTGTCTTGCAAGATTGACACATTCCTGTGTTTCGGCGAGCATATCAATGAGAAAGTTTTGATATTCTGTATTAGATTTGTTGTGCATCAGGCAACAGGCCACATCATATTTTGCGATCACAGCTGCCATTTTCGGATCATATTTTAATCCCCAGATATCGTTAACCAGGTCAGCTCCTGCCTGGATAGAGCTTTCAGCAACACTGCTCTTAAAAGTATCTACAGAAACAGGAATGTCAAAATGTTTTTTGACCGCTTCAATAACAGGAAGAACTCTCAGTGCTTCCTCGTCAGCACTGACAGGAGTATGACCGGGACGTGTAGATTCGCCTCCGATATCAATAATATCTGCACCATCAGCAATCATTGCCTCTGTATGTTTCAAAGCTTCATCCATATGATTCCATTTGCCGCCGTCAGAAAAGGAATCAGGGGTAACATTCAAAATTCCCATTATGTAAGTATGATTCTTAGTATCAAAAAAACGGTTTCCAATTTTCATGAGCAGAACCCATCCTTTCTTTTGTGCTTATGAAGAAGATCAGTATTCAATTTTCATATTTTTTTTATCATCAGACCAATAGCATTCGGAAGCAGCGGAACATAAAAAACAATTTCTGGACTGCTTATCCGCTTTATAAAGAAGTGCTGCCAGCGTACTGCAGGAATCTCCTTTTCGGTGATGTCCAATGGAAGACAGAATCAGTTCTTTTTCCTGTTCTGTAAAGTGCAGATCTGTCAGAATTTCCCGTGCGATTTCTACTCCTGCAATATCATGGGGAATGTTGTACTGATATTGCTGTGCACGTCCTATATCATGAAGAAGTGCTGCTGCATAGATAAGCTCTTTGGGCAACTCCAGATGTTCCTCCAGTGCATAAATGTACATCAACCGTGCAACATCCAGAAAATGTTCAGGGGTATGACGGCAGAAGATCCGTTCACTTTCAAGTTCCTGTATTTTTTTATAATGTTCCTGATAAACCGGGTGCCTCCAGATCCGATTGACACGATCCATATCTGAAAAATTGTTATTCATCCTTTTACCATAGAAAGGAACATTTTCTGCAGTTCCTTATCTTCTGTAAACGCACCACGGGTTACAGTAGTGATTGTTTTGCTTCCTGGTTTTTTTATTCCGCGCATGGTCATACAGGTATGTTCCGCTTCCAGCATTACCATAATTCCTTTTGGATCCAGAGTACGCTCCAAAGCATCTGCAATCTGAACAGTAAGCCGTTCCTGGATCTGTGGCCTTCTGGAATAAACCTCTACTGTACGTGCCAGTTTGCTTAAACCGGTAACTTTGCCGTTGGGGATGTATGCAAGATGAGCTTTTCCATAAAAAGGCATCAGATGATGCTCACACATGGAGTAAAAGGTGATGTCTTTTTCCAGCACGATTTCATTATTTTCTACAGGAAACTGCTTTAACAGATGCTGATCCGCTTCATGACCAAGACCTCCGTAAATTTCTTCACACATGCGGGCAATCCTGTCAGGAGTATCAATCAGACCTTCCCGTGTGATATCTTCACCGATACCTTCCAGAAGCAGACGGACTGCCTGCTCAATTTTCACTTTGTCAACCATTAAAAAATAACCTCCTTTGTATTTTTGAAATGGAGATTATCCTTTTGACCAAATTAAAAAGGATATCTCCAATTGTGATAGAATGTATGTCGAAAACATTCCCTAACACAATATGAGATATCCTCTTATATTGTTTGCAACGGGTGCGGATAATATACCGTAAGACGCACTTTTCGTTTCAGTGACAACTCCCCATTCACCGAACACTTGACGCATAAAATCCTATTTTGCATATCATTCATTTCGGTATTCAGTATACCATGTAATACGATAATAGAAAAGGGTTTTTCTGACTTTTCAGAATAATTTTTTCTGCTGCCAGAACTAATAGTTTCGAAGCACACTTTGCAGATATTCTTTATACTGCTGCTTTACATCTTCCGGTCCGACAATTCTCATTCCGGATCCAACACCGGTAAGCCATCCAAAAAACTGCGAGCTTCTGAGTATCTGTTTTTACATTTACCACTCTTCACATTTAATACCGCTTATCTGTTCAATTGGAATGACCGTTTGATCTGTCATGATCATGGTATGCTCATATTCGTCTACCTTTTTTACAATACCGGAGTACGTAACATAGGATCCGCCGGCTTTTTTTGCATCGGGAACAAAATAAGTTATCGATACATTCTGTTCTATACCGATATTATTTCTGATTATGTTGATTTTTTCGTTCAGCTGAGCAATCACTTCCTCGCTCAGTTCCAATCTTTCATCGGTTAATCTTGCTGTTTCTTTTATCGCAGCATCATGCCCAGTCAAGGCTGCAAAAGGAGCAAACTGCGCTGCCCGATCCCGAAGTGGCATTTGCGGATGATTCTTAGAGACCGGATGTGGCAAATTGATAATATCTTCATAAGAATTATTTTTCATCCTCTTCCAACTCCTTTACGCCTTATGTCCGCCAATTTGTTCATTTCTGTCTCTGGCGGTTGCACCTTCCTGAAGATTCATTCCTTTCAGTACAGCGTTTTTCCCAAATTTCTTCTTGATACTGAGCATTGCCTCCTGCATACGTTTCTCACGATCCAGCGCAGCCTCTTCCTCTTCCTGCTTTTTCCTTTGCGCCTCATAATCCGTAAAAAGATTCAACTGCTCATACACTTCTTCTCTCTCTACAGAGCTTTCATCCACAAGCCTGTTCGCTGTGATATTAATTCTTCTGATAAGCAAGTTTCTGTCAACAATCCTGTCATATAGTTCTATTACTGCATCCGTTATCAGTTTTGTTGAGGAAGTCTGCCGTTTCAGATTGGTCGTTCCATGTGCGTGTTTCGGAATTCTTCTTCCATAACGGTCAATCGTAACCTCTCCATGATACTGCTTTTTCCTGTCGGCATTATTCAGATTCTCAATATCATAACCAACCGTCAATACAATCTGGTCCGTCACAAGCTTCTTATCCACCAGATCCAAAACCATCTGGTCCGTCATCTCTTTGACGACTAATTTTGCTTTTTCAAAGTCATAAGGACAATGAAGTACCTGCCCGGAACAAACACTGTTCGTTTCCGGTTTGTAAGCCTTGACCATTTTCATGGTACAGGGCTCATATCCCCAGGCATGATTGATCAGCAACTCTGCATTAACGCCAAACAGTTTATATAGCAAATCTTCGTTATATAATTCATTCTCTTTTCCGATGGAACATCTGGCAATATCACCCATCGTATAGAGGCCATATTCTTCCAACTTCTTTGCATATCCCTTTCCGACTCTCCAGAAATCAGTAAGAGGTCTGTGGCTCCAGAGTTTCCTTCGGTATGACATTTCATCCAGTTCTGCAATTCGTACACCATCTTTATCTGCTTTAATATGCTTCGCCACGATATCCATCGCAATCTTACACAGATACATATTTGTTCCGATTCCAGCAGTTGCCGTTATACCTGTCGTTTTCAGCACATCCTGTATCATAGTCATCGCCAGTTCTCTTGGTGTCATATTATAGGTATGCAGATAATCCGTTACATCCATAAATACTTCATCAATCGAATACGGAAAAATATCTTCCGGTGCAATATATTTCAGATATATGCTGTAAATTCTGGTGCTGTATTCCAGATAGAGAGCCATCCGGGGAGGTGCAACAATATAATCAATCTCCAGTGCAGAATTGATATTTAATTCTGTACTGTCATCAGAAGAACCAATAAATGTTCTGTTCGGTGCTTTCCACCTGCGGGCACTATTGACTTCTTTTACTTTTTGAACAACCTCAAATAAACGAGCCCTTCCGGGTATCCCATAACACTTTAATGCTGGAGATACCGCAAGACAGATCGTTTTTTCTGTTCTGCTTCTATCCGCAACCACAAGATTAGTCGTCAAAGGATCTCTATTTCGCTCTTTACATTCCACAGATGCGTAGAATGACTTAAGATCGATTGCGATATAGGTTCTTTTCTTTTCCATCATTCTACGCCTCCCAATTCTCCTGTGCTCTGTTTGTGATTATTTCCCCTTATCCATTACCATATGTATCATTTTTTCAAAAGACGCTCTGAAATGCTCATCATCTTCTGCTGTTCGTTTTCGTGGTCCTTTTAAATGATTCTTTCCGTATGCCCTTCGTGCTTTCTTGTTCAAGTGACGCTCCATAAGCATCTGGTCAATATTTTCATTCGTATACCATTTCCCGGACTGATGAATCGCATTAGCACCTTTTCCTAATGCCATTGCAGCCACACCATAATCCTGTGATACAACAATATCGCCCCTATGGCAAATGCTGATCAGTTTATAATCCACTGCATCTGCTCCGGCTCCAACTACGATCACTTCACTGTAATCAGATGATAACACATGATTGGTATCACACAACAACGTTACCGGAAGATTATGCTCTTTTGCAACTCTTTCAACGATACTGACCACCGGACAGGCATCTGCATCAACCAAAATCTGCATATTCCCTCCTTTAATTGCACCTGAACGGAGTGCGAACCTCAATAAGATTACCACTGGGATCATACAGTCTTACAAGCTTCTGCCCACCTGCAAGTTCTGTCAGTTCGGTGGCATATCGGACGAAATACTTACCAGATTCATATTTCGCAAGCAATCCATCTATATCAAAATCCTCGAAATACAATTCCATCATGTTATTGAACGGCGTAGAAGTTTCATTCAATATTTTCCCCCATATGTCGGCATCCTGCAAAACAAGTCCCTCCGATAAGATCACATTACCTTCATTCTTAAGAATCACTTGCAGTCCAAATAAGTCCCTATAAAATTCTATGGATTTTTCTATATCATCCACCACAATCAGTACATTCTTTAACATACCGGCCACCTCGCAATCCGCATTCGATTATATGATCTTCCCAGACAAATGATCAATTTCATGTTGACAGATCTGCGCCGTCCATCCAAACAGTTTCTGGCGCTGTTTTTTCCAATTGAAGTCATAATACTCTACTTCAATTTCCTGGTATCTGGTCGTCTTACGAACACCATCCAGGGACAGACAGCCTTCTTCTGTCTCATACATATCATGCTTTGAAACAATCACCGGGTTAAACATAACAACATCTATAAATCCCATATTCACAATGATGATATTCTTCCTTACACCAATCATATTTGCAGCCATACCAACGCACCGTTCCCGGTTCGCCTGCAGTGTGTCTTGCAGATCCTTCCCAACCTGGATATCAGCTTTTGTGGCCGGCTCGGATGGCTGGCCTAAAAAGAAAATGTCTCTTACTATTTGCTTTACCATTTATTTTCTCCTGTATTTAATTTCTAATTCTTATTTATCCTGACCGGAAATCTTTCTCATCGACTCAAAATTAGTTTTACAGCATCAATCAGATCCTCACTGAATCCTTCAAGTTCATTCATCGTTATTACTTTATCTCTGACAAAATACGCAATATCCCATAATGCTGTCGACTTACGAAGTTCGATCAAAACACCTGGATGTTTCTTATCCTGTTTTATTCGCTTTTCAAGTTCCCAAAAATGATCCGAAGCGTTTCCCGGGGATGTAAGCAATTCAACATATTCCTTGATGAGCTGCTCCATATAATGTTCCTGCCAGTCTGAAACACGCTCACGATATAACTTCCAATCAGCTTTTGATATTTCCATAATTTCCATAGTCCTCCTCAAGTGTCAACCTTTAAGAATTATTCATATTGTTATGTAGCTTTTGGTAAGTTTTTCACTTTCAATATCACCTCAAGTATAACATAGATATAACCCCTGTAGTGCATGAAATACTTTTTCTGCTCATAAATCACCTTTTTCTACCATTATCCTCATTATTTATCTGATCTTTATAATCAGTCCGTTTCAAAAATCAAACTCATCCGGATCCAATCCTGCATCTTCCAGCGCTTCTCTTCTTTCATCCGGATCCATAAATTCCAAGACTGGAAGTGGTTACCCACCTTCCGGACATTCGTCCCAGAACAGAAATCCTACCGGAATACTTGCAGACAAATAAAGAAAGCAGCTCATCTTCCTTTGTCACAGTAAGTCCTGTGTCATAAAGCTGATAAGCTGCCATTTTGTTCTGCAAGTATTCTATTTGTTCTCGCTCAATCTTTTCTTTAACTCAAAGATATTCTCCTCAATCCGCTGTATCACAGCCTTAAAATCATCGTCTGATTTCCCCGTTGGATCATCAATTCCCCAGTTATCATCAAATGCCCTTCCAATAAAAGGACATCCCACATTACAGCCCATTGATATTGCGATATCAACATCTGGGATATCAGTAATCAGCTTACTATACTGACCATTTGCTTCCATGTCTATTCCATAAATCTCTTTCATGACACGAACGGCATCCTGATTAATCTGAGGCTTTGTCTCTGTTCCTGCCGAATAACTTTCAAATATATCTGATGCCAGATGTTTTCCCAATGCCTCTGCTATCTGACTACGACATGAATTATGAACACAGATAAATGCGATTTTTTTCTTATTCATGAAATGGGCACCTCTCCTTAATACATTGATTGTTCTTATCAAAATGAATACACTTTATAACAGGTTTTTCCATTTGTATATTGAAATTCTCTGCCACATAGTCAATCGCTGAGATTATGGCCATATAAGAATCTCTTTTACAACATCTTGGTCCACCAATGCTCCCGATTGCGTCAAGTGCCTTGGAAGTCATTTTATTAGCCAGACCCCAAGGTTCATTTTTAAGTGGAGTCGCTCCTGAGATTATTGATATAAACATTCCTGTGCTAATTCCAGCACCACAAGCACCCCAGAATCCACATGCGCCACCCGGAACAGCTTTTCCTCGATTCATCATTTCAAGTAGCGCTTCCGGCAAATCAATCTCACCACCTGCATTTTTATATGCAACAAGGAGCGCTGAACCAACCATAACATGATGCTCTGGTCCATGCATATGGCAGAATGGCTGCGCCATCATTCTTCTTATAATTTCTACTGGATTCTTAGATGTTTCACTAAGACATATTTCTATAATTGCATCCATTCCTTTTGTATGACATTCATTACATACATAATGGCCCTGCTCGCACCTAGTCTTACTTAATTCCTTTTTATGACATAGTACGCACTCCATCATTTCATCTTTTTCAAGATATATAAGTGGTACTTTACATATAATACATTCTTCTTTCATTTTCATTTCCTACCTTCCCAAAGCTTCAATAAATGAACTTGCCTCTCTTATTACTTTTTTATTCAGAGAATAATGATGCCATTTGCCTTCCTTACAATCATTTACAAGCCCACAGTCGACCAATATTTTCATGTGATGTGATAAAGTAGGCTGCGTGATATCGAATTTATCCAGAATCTTACATCCACATTTTTCTCCGTCTGACAGCATCTGAACAATCTCCAGCCTATTTGTATCCGATAATGCTTTACATATCAGTATCATATCTCTTGTTTCCATTTTTGCCACCTCACATAGACTTTTGTCTATGTGTTAATTTATCATACGCATAGATACTTGTCAATGTATATTTATTGAATAAGAGTTATATACGGACTTTCCAAAAACAACGACAATCAATAACGTTTAACGGCACTCCCATCAATTCGGAAGTGCCGCTTTTTCCAACTTATTATTTACATCAAGGCAAACCTTATCCCCTTCATTAATGTTACATTCATAGAGCATGGCATCCTCTGCTTTTATCCTTATTTCTTCGCCTGAAGAATTCATAAGCGTCACTATTGCCATGACTGGCATGCCTTTCGGTCGCTCTTCACAACCGAAGTCCAGGTCTTCATCAATTCGTTTTACTGTGTATATCATAACAATTCCTCTGAAAATAATATTAAAAATCAGTTCTCCATGTTCCTTCGAATTTTCTCTATCAAAGTTACATCTGCCGGTAACCAGGCAACGCTGTCCAGTTGATCCTTCGTAAGCCATTTTGCAGCTTCCGCTTCTTTTAGTTCCAGGTGACCGGCTGTGACCTCTGCCCAGAAGCAATCCATGGAAAGGTGAAAGGTGGGATAATCATACTCTATAGTGTCAATCAAATCCCCTACCTTAATTTCTGTATCCAGTTCTTCCATGATTTCTCGCTTTAATGCTTCCTGAGGTGTTTCACCTGCTTCAATTTTTCCTCCAGGAAACTCCCAGCCACCTTTCAGCTCACCGTAACCACGAGCCGTTGCAAAAATTTTATTCTTTTCTTTCATATTATCACAGATAACTGCTGCAACTACTTTTATCGTCTTCATCTTTTTCGTACCTCAAATCATTTATGTTGTAATATTTGACTGTAAATACCGTAATAAATCTTCTCTCACCGGATGCTGTATTTTCATCGTTACTTTCGTGATCGGCTGCATACGTCCGCGATTATCTTCTTTCCGGGCATTTCTGGCTTCCACCACAGTGAATTGTCCCATGGGAGACTGCGTTGGTATTTGTCAAGAGAGTACACACGTCTTTTTATTTCTAATCACATAGAATTACAAAGCAATGCTCTTGTTTGCCTTTGGCAGCATATCCGCAGGAATCGAATTATGCAGCTTCCATACGAAACTGACAGGTCTCTCTCCTTCATGCTTTACATAATCTGCATTTCCTAAAAAAGTATATGGTGCTGTATATGAACCAATCCTTTTAAATTCACGAACAAATAATGATATGATATCACCTGTATTCTTGTGATTAATATATCTCTGTATTTTTGCACTCGCTTGCCTATCCTGACTTTGGCTTTGCCAATGAAAGAGCTTATCGTTAATTGCATAATCCTCATACATAGTAGATGGAGAGAAATCTTTCTCTGATTTGTTCAGATTAATAAAAAAGATATCTGTTTTTTTATCTTCAAAACGTTTTACACCTTCTCTGAATTCCGGTGATTCTGTCTCTGTAAATAATCCAAATGCAGCCATAATCTGATTTGTGTTATAACGGCAGTGTAAATCCAGAGGACAAAGATAAGAGTATTCATTTCTCCCAGCAACAAAACTGATATGCTTACGATTGTATTTCAAAATCTGCAGAACTTCATCTCTTACAAAAGTTTCCTTTAGGACTGACTCAATTCCTTCATCGATACTTTGGAAACCGCATTTAGCCGGATTCTTTTTATAAAATGTATAATAAAGCATATTTCGCATGATGCGTTCTTCTTCGCTATTTGCAACTTTATTACCGTCAATATATCTGATCCAATAATCCAGTAGTCTGGCTGAGTTCACATGGAAAAATCCGGTCATCATACTGTAAATTTTATCATCTACATCTCTGTCATCTTCAATAATGCCTGCCCACTTTTTTAAGCGGAACAAAGATCTGGCACCTGTATTCTGATAGAAATCATACAGAGACATATTATATTCCAGCAAAAAGTTTTCCAGATTAAGCGGTAATCCGGTATCTTCTTCAAAGGTTCTCACCATTTCAATCAGTGCTCTTTTGTTATTATCTGTCTGCTTCAGGTTCTCCAGAATATATTCTTTTGCATACTTTTCAAGTTCGATATAGCAACCTCTTGGCAGATTGCTGAATCCATCCTCCACCTGTTTGCGAATGGATTTTCGGCCTTTCCCTACAATTGCCTCAAATTTCATTGCAAAATTATACTTTTTGTTTGCCTGTCCAATAAAATCAAGAACCGTAAGGCAATCTTTCCCTGGACTTAAACGTAACCCTCGTCCTAGCTGCTGTAAAAATACAGTCGCACTTTCTGTTGGCCTCAAGAATAAGACGGTGTCTATAGCCGGGATATCCACGCCCTCATTATACAAATCCACAACGAAAATAAAGTTTATCTTTCCACTTAACAAATCTGTTTTTGCATCATTTCGAATATCATCTGCACTTTTCGAAGATAATGCAATGGACGGGATTCCTTTATCATTAAAATATTTCGCCATGTAATTTGCGTGAGCAACACTGACACAAAATCCAAGACCTTTCACAGACGAAATATCTGTCACATATTTTTTCACACTGTTTAAAATCAAAGCGCAACGTCTTGTATCTGCCGTATATACTTTTTCCAGCTCTGACACATCATATTTACCACGCGTCCATTTGAAATTCCTATAATCTGTGTCATCTGTTACACCAAAATACTGAAAAGAACTTAACAGATTTCGATCAATCGCTTCACCCAACAGTAATTTTGAAGCAATACGTCCATCAAAATATTTCAGGATATCCTTACCATCCATTCGGTCAGGAGTAGCAGTCAATCCTAATAGAATCTTCGGCTCATAGTATGCCAGTAATTCCTGATAAGAATCAGCTGCTGCATGGTGGAATTCATCCACTATGATAAAGTCATAATAGTCCTTGCTTGTCCACTGAGAAAGCTTTGCAGAATTGAATGACTGGATACTGATAAACAGATGCTCAATATCCGTTGGTTTATAACCATCTACGTACAACTCACCAAAATTAAAGTCATTCAAAACTTCCTGGAATTTCTGAATGCTTTGTTCGAGAATCTCCTTTCTGTGAGCCACAAATAACAAGCGTGCTCTTGGGTTCTTCTCCTTAAAAGCTTTATAATCAAATGCCGCAATAATTGTTTTTCCAACACCTGTCGCTGCAGAAACCAGATTACGATAATGTCCGTATACTTCTCGTTCTGCAGCAAGATTATCCAAAATTTCCTGCTGATATGCATATGGTCGAATCGAAACCTGAAGACTACGTTTTGACTTTCTATCAAATGTAGCCCTCGTTAATTCTTTTTTCAGCTTTTCATGACAGTCTGGGTTTTCAGGGTCAAAGGTTTCAAAAGAGGCATCATTCCAGTAGCTCTCAAAGGAAACCGAAAACTTTTTCACAATATCAAATGACTCTTTCTCAGTCACCTTCACATTCCACTCCAATCCCCCAGTCAAAGCTGGATTTGAAAGATTTGATGAGCCAATATATGCAGTTGAAAATCCAGTGTCTCTTTTAAACAAATAAGATTTTGCATGCATACGTGCATGATTCGTTTCATAATTAATCTTCACTTCCGTATTTGGAAGCTCTGCAAGAGCAACAATCGCTTTATAATCTGTAGCCTGTGTATAAGTCGTTGCAATCACACGTAAACGAACACCCTCTCGTTTCGTGAATGCAGTCAATTCCACAAGAAGTGGACGTATTGCACTCCACTTAATAAATGAAACTAAAAGATCAATAGAATCAGAGGACAAGATTTCTTTCTTCAATTCCGAAAGCATACTTGGCTCATTTTTAGATCCTGTAAACAAGGCATTCTCTACAATTGACGTTTCCGGATGCACAGCTTTGATTGTATTAATGCTTCTTGCTGAATTCATTTTTTCATATAATGAGGTCAATACTTCTCCTTTTTCAAGAATGATATTATCCTCAAATTCAGGTTCATTCGTATGCTCTGCTATTTCCTGAACGATTTCATTACATAAGCGAATTTGTGCCAGTAACGATTCATTTTCTTTAGATGACGGGAAACTGTCTCTTAAATATTGCAAAGCCTGATTTATGACATATGATATGTATATGGTAAGAATACGTCTTGCATCCTCTCCATCAAGTTTTTCTAATTCTATATCATATTTTTCACGATCAAGCTGCTGCAGTTCTTTATTTATTCTCGTATTAACAATCTGTTCGTATATCCCATTTTTTAACATTAAACCCATCTCCTTGTTATGTATCATTCCTATTTACAATAATGTAAGTCAGAATATACTGTTATTATTAATTATACTACACAGACTCATAATTCGGTGGGAAAACTTTCCGGAAGCAATTCTTCGAAATACATATAATTATAAGGAAAATTCATAATGCTTTCTTCCACTCTTCTGTTCGTGGCTCTGCTGTTTTCTTGTTTCTACTTCAATCTGCTTTGCAGCAAGTGCTTGTAATACACTTGTCATAAATAAGATTCTGGAATTTCAGCTTGTTCTAACAATTTTTCGCTTTGATAGGCATTCTTCGTAAATCCAATATGTTAAATAAAAACGCCAGTAGAATACTCCACTGACGCCTTACAAATACTATTGTTTTTTCTTATTATGTATTAATAACTTTACTTATGATTCCCAATAGCATTTGAATCATTCTCTCAAATGACTCCTTAAATTTTTGTATTCTACCCTATCACACTGGCACCAAATGGCATGAAAGAAAGTCTTGCCATCTTGAAAAACTGCTTTCCAAACGGAATTCCAACTATCGTAATACACCATATACAACCAACTATCAGATTTCCAAGCGCCATTTCCCAACCAAAAAATACAATCCATATGAGATTTACCAAGAATGAAAACATACCATTTCCATACACGATTTCTTTTCCAAACGGCCAGAATGCCAACGTTGCAAATTTAAAGCATTGCAGGCCTACCGGAATTCCAATAATTGTAATACACCATATGCATCCTGCAAAAACCCATGCCAGTCCACCCAGCAATCCTCCAAATATAAACCAAAGGATATTACCTATAGTTCTCATGACAACACCTCTCCTTATCCAATGTCTAATATTCTTTTGCAATTTTCTCTGTTATCTCATATATTTCTTTGAATTTTTCTAAGTCCTCCGGCGATCTAATCAGCATGATTTCTTCTATTTTTCCAGTCCGTATATCTTTGAATCCTGCTACTTCTTCTCCGGTACAAATGCTTGCACGAATAACAGGTTTCATATGTTCTCGGTCATATGTTTTTTTCACGATTTTCTTTTTGAATAATCCCATTCTACCTCCCCATCTCCGAATATCTTTGACAACAAAATCAACTATTTAATTCCTGGAACATTTTTCTGCATCAATCGCAAGTACAAACATCAGAGCATCCAACGCATTTCCTGTATCCGGCACATCAATAACATATGTATCAGTCATATGAAACAATTCTTTACTAACCCGTGAAATTGAATAACCGCTTCGATCAAGAATGCTATAATCCCATTCCATAATTGTTCCATCAATATGCCATCCATTATAATCAATATTATAATGTGGTGTCAGGAATGAGAATTCTTTGCTTAAGCATCCGATATAACTGCCGTTTTTATAAATTTCAAATTTAGGAAGGAAGGTAAGAACTTTCTGAACAACCATTCCTACTTCATTTCCATAAGCATCATAAATTGCAAGTTTATGTCCCCAGGACAACTGGCCCTTTACTACATAAACAGTGTTGCCTGCTTCATCATAGATATCATAGCTGTCAAACCATGAAAACAGCCTTTGTTTAAATAATAGCTTCATAACTTTTCACCGCTCTCTCCAACAAACATAATAGGTTCTTTATAAGTACCATAATACCATGCCAGAACGCCTAAAAAAACATGTAAATCGAAGAATTAACCCATCTTATTTCACAGATTATGATAAAACATATCTTTCCAACGCCACCTTTCTGGTTTACTACAAATATAACGCTACGCTTGAAATGGATCTTTTTTATAGAAAATAATTTGTGAATTAAAAACTTTATCCTCACACGACTGAAGTCGCGTGCTTCCAGACACTTTAGGCGTCAGACTAAATATCGGCGGATACGCCTGTAACTTAGGCCAGCGCAGTTATGCGCATTTTTCCATGCCAGATATGGCAGGTTCCCACATTGCAGGTAGTCCACTGTATATCTGCCTGCATTTATGCTGCCTTTAAGATTTCCATTTGTAAATGAAGTTCTTTCAGATCTGCATAAACACATGAGGTTCTACGCTTTACCGGAGGGACTTTTGCCTCCAGCAAAGACCTTTCCGTTACCGGAAGGGATTTTAAAAGTTCTCTGATAAAATATCTTGCTCCGATATTATACGATGCCGACAGGTCACAGTTATATCTTTTTCCTGTCTGGAATACACAAAGACTGTGATTTTTCAGGTCACGGGACACACTTCCGGAGCCATCGTATGCAAGCCTGCTCGTATTCCATGCGCAGACTCTGGATACCCGCATTCCTTTTCTGTGTGCCTGATGCTCACAGCGTTTCTGGATATCCCGTTTTCTCCACAGATGCAGTTTCTGTTTTTTCTTTCCGGATATCTTTCCCTGCATTTCCAGATACTCGAATACGATCACATCTGCATGGTTCTCTTCTGCATTTTTTACGATCGCACCTGCAATTTTTCTTCCCAGCTCTATGTTCAGGCGTTTCGTATATGCCCATCTTCCCCGTGACTGCGCAGAGCTGTGTTCCCTCTGGAATCTTCGGATCCGGCCCAGTGTGCGGTACATCCGGTCTTTTTCACTGGGATGATTGATAAATTTTCTCCCCAGGACAGTTCCGTCTGCCCGCATAATGGTACAGACCGCATCGGTATTGATTCCCAAGTCCACACTACAGATAATCTGTTCTTTTACCGGTGTCTTCGTAAGTGTCACTTCTTCCGTATAAGAAAAACGCAGGAAATATTTATGGTGCCTTTTCTCCAGTGTCGGGGCTGATGCCTTTTTCCCCGACCAGTTCCTGCGCAGATATTCCATATCTGTGTGATTTAAACGCACACAAAACCATTTCCAGTCATGACCATCATACAGTTTCAGGTATGCTTCGTCTTTTCCTTCTTTTTCCTCTCTGTACATGACATCACGATAAAAAACAGGCATGGCATGATTCTCATACGCCAGTCTGGGTTTCCCTGCTTTTTCTCCTGACTTTTCCCACAGATCCATCCGTGTTTCGTAAGAAGATACACTTCCCAATGCATGCTGGATTGCGGCTCGCCTCAGGTAGGACGGCATCTTCGGAAAGCGAAGATCAAAATCAAAGCGTGCAGGATTCTTTTTTGTAGTATGCACCAGATGCTCTGCAGCATTAAACCGCCTTTTGGCATCCGGTATCTCTGCCAGTTCTTCCCACACCTGCTCATATATTTCTGTCAGGTAACAGACCGCAGACCGGTAGATTTCCAGTGTCTGGCGGACTGGGATATTCTGTTTTCGTAATTCTACGCCATAGCTGGATACGGTCTGCATCTCTTTTCCTCCAACAAATCATTTCTTCTGTCAGGCTTTTTTCTTTTCTTTTTCCTTTTGTCCTTCGATGTAGGCAAGCACCTGGTCTCTGCTCCTGTCACTGACCGTTATGGCACAGTAAGACGGATTCCACAGATGCCCACCCCACAGTTCCTTTTTTAACTCCGGATGCGCAAGAAACATCTGGCGTGCAAGATTTCCTTTCATGATCTTGATCATATCTGAAATATAAAACTGAGGTTTACAGTCCACAAGCAGATGGATATGATCCGGCATCACCTCCATTGCCAGGATCTGAAATTTATATTCTTCTGCAAGATTCTGTAACATTTCTTTGCATTCTGTATCGATTCCGTTTTTTAAAACCTTTTTTCTGTATTTTGTACACCAGACAAGATGATACTGCAAGGAATAGACATATCCCCTACCATATGAAAGTTTGTTTTTATCTATATTAAATATATCTTTTCCCATATAAATATTATACCATATGTATTGGTTTATGTAAACATTTGTTCTATTGTTTTGTAAAAAAATTTGCGCGTCTAACTCATCACTGGAAGTAACGAGAATGCGACGCGCAGTTATTCAATTTGAGTTATTCTGAATACCCCCTCTGTCAAGCTCTGTAAAGCTCTGAAAGTTAGCTGGTTGTTTGCTCCAGCTAATAATTAAGGAACATGAAAAGGATGCCATATTATTGCATGCTCCTTTCCAAATCTCTTTGTTCCATCCAGTCCTCAAATTCATCCCGACGGATCCTAACCCGACTGCCAACTTTTATTACCGTAAACTTTCCTTTATCCGCCCATTTGTTGATCATGCTTCTGCTGACCTTTGCCAGATAGGAAGCTTCATCAAAAGTAAGATACTTTATATTTCCATTGCTTCCCCGTATTCCGGTTTGTGATAATTTCTTCCGCCGGAAATTAGCCAGAGCAATATTCTGTTCCTGTGCAAGTTCTTCATAATGCTCAGAGCATGTTTTACAGTGGTCAAAAGCAAATTTTTTTACTTTTTTTCTGAAATTAAGTAAAGAATCGGGTTGCCTATACATAGTTTTCACTTTCAAAAAATAAAAAAATTTGTGTTTTTGAAAGCGACATCTTGCATATACTATTAGCAGACAGTATACTAAGTACAACAAAGCGGTTTCGAAAAATGAAAAAACTTCAATTTTTGAAAGTGGGTGACTAAATGAAAACAATCACGAGAGCAAAATATCTCGATAGAATCATTGAACTGAATGGCACTCCTGACATCAAGATCATCACGGGTATTCGTCGATCTGGTAAGTCTAAACTGATGCAGGCATATATTGCGTATCTGAAAAACAACTTTGAAAACATCAATATTATCTTCATTGACTTCATGGATTTAGCATATGAAGAAATCAAGGAATACCATGCCTTACACTCCTATGTGGAAGAACATTATCAGGAAGGCAAAACGAACTACCTGTTTGTAGACGAGGTTCAGATGTGTCCCAAGTTTGAGCTGGCAATCAACAGCCTGTACTCTAAGGGAAAATACGACATCTATGTAACAGGCTCTAATGCTTTCCTGTTGAGTGCGGATCTGGCAACTCTGTTTACCGGACGCTATATTGAAATTCATGTGTTTCCTTTCAGCTTCCAGGAATATTGCCAATATTATGATGATATCAGTGACAAAGATAAGCTCTTTGATGAGTACGCTATCAAGGGCGGTTTAGCAGGTTCCTATGCTTATAGAACCGAAAAAGACAGAACAAACTATATCAAAGAGGTCTACGAAACTATTGTTACAAGGGATTTGGTACAGAAATATAATCTCCCTGACACTTTGGTTTTACAACGTCTGAGCGAGTTCCTTATGGATAATATCAGCAACCTGACTTCTCCTAATAAGATCAGTCAGCTACTGACAGCAAATGAAACTCCAACCAATCATGTAACCGTCGGCAAATACATTAAGTATTTGTGCAATGCTTTTGTATTTTATGATATTAAGAGATACGACATCCGAGGTAAGAAATACCTTGAAAGCTCTGAAAAGTTCTATTTGTGTGACAGCGGTATTCGATATGCAATACTGGGGAGCAGAAATATGGATTATGGCAGAGTATATGAAAACATCGTATGCATCGAGCTTCTTCGCCGTGGATATGATGTTTATGTCGGCAAGCTTTATCAAAAGGAAATCGACTTTGTTGCTCAGAGAGGTAGCGAGAAGTTTTATATTCAGGTCAGCGACAACATTTCCGGGCAGGAAACATTTGAGAGAGAACGCTCTCCTCTGCTTCAGATTCGAGATGCTTATCCGAAAATGATTATTGCCAGAACCAAACATCCCCAATATAGCTATGAAGGAATCCAAATTCACGATATAACCGATTGGTTACTACAAGAATAAATAAGGCGAAATATCTCCGTCATTCTCTTTTGAAATGTTGGATACTTTGCAATAATACAGTAACCATAGATACTGATTCCTTCGGCACTAGCTTCTGCAGCCTTCACAGATACCGGAATCACGCTCTCAAATATCGGAATACTGGTTCCGTATTGTTCCAAGAGATCAATAACATGAAACCAGATATTGAGGAACTGCGCAGAAAATATATGGATAATCCACCTGAAGGCATGACGTCCATGGACATTCGCCGTATGAGCGAGGATGAACTTCTGGATATGGATTATTTCCTAAATGAGGATGAATTGGATGATTATTTTGGCGAAGAAGGTTTCTACATCTTTTAATACCAGTAGGTAGTGTAAAATAGTTTGTGTTTTTGGTAAAAAATAACTCCTTTTTGGTAAGAATTCAGATATGACAATTCTTATCGAAAAGGAGTATTTTTTATGGCAGTTGCAAAGGAACAAATTCGACAGATTATCTCAGAAAACAACATTAATACTTAAATAGTAATCAAATTCCATATATATTTTTATAAAATAGAAACGACAGGTCCGAAACCCTTGATTTTCAAGGATTTTCGTCCTGCCGTTTTTCATTTTCATAGTCAGGCGGATAAAATCATCCGCTTCGCTACGCAGCTCTACACCGAATAACTGCTCCGCAGGGAACTTACTTGATTCAGCTAAATTTTGCGAAATTATAATCCCACTCATCCCTATCAGGAAGCTGCTTACAGATTCTTAATTCGTTCAATTGCTTCCAGTGTATTCTCATGTGTTCCAAACGCAGTGAGACGGAAGAATCCCTCACCATGAGCACCAAATCCTGAGCCTGGAGTTCCTACAATGTTGGCTTTTTCAAGAAGATAGTCAAAGAACTCCCAGGAAGTCATCTTATCCGGTGTTTTCAGCCAGATATACGGAGCATTTACGCCACCGGATACGGAATAGCCTGCTGATGCCAGACCTTCGTAGATAGCTTTGGCGTTACTCATGTAGTAACCTACCTGTTCTTTCAGCTGTGCTTTTCCTTCAGGAGAGTATACAGCCTCTCCTGCACGCTGCACGATGTATGGAGCACCGTTGAATTTTGTGCCATGACGTCTTGCCCAGAGACTGTGGAGATCTACGCCGTCACGAACCAGATCCTTTGGTACAACTGTAAAGCCGAGGCGGACACCTGTGAAACCTGCATTTTTGGAGAAGCTACGCAGCTCAATGGCACAGGTTCTTGCTCCTTCACACTCATAGATGCTGTGCGGTACATTTTCTTCGGAAATGTATGCTTCATATGCTGCATCATAGATAATGACGGAGCCATTTTTATTTGCATAATCTACCCATTCCTGAAGCTGGGGTTTGGTGATTGCACCACCGGTCGGGTTGTTCGGGAAGCAAAGGTAGATAAGATCCGGTACTTCTTCCGGGAATTCCGGAAGGAAGCCGTTGGCTTCTGTACATGGCATATAGATTACGTTATCAAAGTTGCCACGTTCTTTGTTGTATTCGCCTGTACGGCCTGCCATTACGTTTGTATCTACATATACAGGATATACAGGGTCGCACACTGCAATCTTGTTATCCAGTCCGAAAATTTCCTGGATATTTCCGGAATCGCTCTTTGCACCGTCAGAGACAAAGATTTCGTCTGCTTCAATGTCGCATCCTCTGTCTTTGTAGTCATTCTTTGCAATGGCAGATCTTAAGAATTCATAACCAAGATCCGGTGCATAACCATGGAAAGTAGCTGCATCACCCATTTCATCTACAGATTTATGAAGTGCCTCAATGATTGCCGGAGCCAGAGGCTGGGTTACATCACCAATTCCAAGTGAGATCACGTTTGCCTGTGGGTTGGCTTCTTTATATGCTTTTACTTTTTTTGCAATTGTGGAAAACAGATAGCTTCCCGGTAATTTCAGATAGTTGTGGTTTACTGTTACCATGTTTGATTTCCTCCCTGGCATGTTTTGCAGTTTTTATATACCTGTCTACAGCAGGCTGCTGCTTTGCCTTTCCATTTCTATTTGTGTCTGTTCTGCAAATATATTTTATTCGAGTTTTATTATACTTAATTATTTAATAATGTAAAGTCTCAAAGTGTTTTCTGAGAATAATTTTTAATATTAACATTACTGTTCACTGGTAATATCCCGCGAGGTGTTTTTTGTGAGCGAAGGTCACAGAAAACCCGAGACATACTGCGCGAATTTATGCGATTAGCATAAATTCTGTGCATCGCGAAGCGTGTTGCTGTGAACAGAGTGAACAGTAACATTTTTTACTCCGGGCATAATGTCCGGGGTGATTTATTTTATTTACGCTTCTCTACTTCTTTCATAAGTGTCTCGCGCGCACTTGCAGGATTTGCCTTGCCTTTCATCTCTTTCATGATCTGGCCTACAAAGAAGCCCATGACTTTATCTTTACCTCCCAGAAGTTCTGAAAGTGGTCCTGGGTTAGCATCCAGGATCCTGTTGATGGTTTCTTCCAGAAGTCCTGTGTCTTCTACAATCTTCAGACCATGTTCCTCAATGTAGGCTACAGGATCAATGTCTTCCGCAAAGACTTTCTCAAAAACTTTCTTGGCATTCTGTGGGCTGACTTCGGATTTTTCTACCATTACCAGAAGATCTGCAAGATGTTTCGGTGAGAAAGATACCTGCTCCGGGTCCATTGCTTTGTCCTTGGTCAGACGAAGTACTTCTCCCATAAACCAGTTTGCTGTTTTCTTGGCATTTCCGTAAATAGCTGCTGTTTCTTCGAAAAGTCCTGCCAGATGACGGGATTCTGTAAGGATTCCTGCGTCATAAGCCGGAAGTCCGTATTCTTCCTGATAGCGGGCCTGTTTTGCTTCGCGAAGCTCCGGCTGCTCTGCCTTGATTTTTTCGATCCATGCATCAGAAATATGAATCGGCGGAAGATCAGGATCAGGAAAATATCTGTAATCCTTGGCATCCTCTTTGGAACGCATCGCATAAGAATATTCTTTGTTGTCATCCCAGCGGCGTGTTTCCTGTGTAACTGTCTTGCCTTCTTCGATTAGTTCAATCTGACGTTCTCTTTCGCCTTCGATTGCTCTGGCAATGGCTTTGAAAGAGTTCAGATTCTTCATCTCTGTTCTGGTTCCGAATTCTTCTGCTCCTACTTCACGGACAGAAAGGTTAACGTCTGCACGCATGGAACCTTCCTGAAGCTTACAGTCTGATACACCCAGATATTGCATCATACAGCGGAGTTTTTCAAGATAGGCGATTACTTCCTCTGAGCTTCTCATATCCGGCTCAGATACGATCTCAATCAGCGGTACACCGCTTCGGTTATAGTCTACCAGAGAGCAGTCTTCCCATTCATCATGGATCAGTTTACCTGCATCCTCTTCCATATGCATTTCATGAATGCGGATTTTCTTTTTCCCTGCAGAGGTTTCAATCTCTACCCAGCCATCATGGCAGATTGGCAGGTACAGCTGAGAGATCTGATAGTTCTGCGGGTTATCCGGGTAGAAATAGTTTTTACGGTCAAATTTGCAGTACTGATTAATCTGGCAATTAGCTGCAAGCCCTGCTTTCAGGGCAAATTCTACTACTTTCTTATTCAGTACAGGAAGGGAACCCGGCATACCTGTGCAGACCGGGCATGTATGTGTATTCGGTGCTCCTCCGAACTCTGTGGAGCATCCGCAGAAAATTTTCGTTTTTGTGGCGAGTTCTACATGGACCTCAAGTCCAATGACTGTTTCGTACTGTTTCATTATCTGATGCCTCCTTCTCCTGGTACGGCAAAGGAGCCGCGGCTGGTTTCATAAGCGTGTGCTGCACGCAGAATTTTCTTCTCCATGAAGCAGTCTCCGATCATCTGGATACCGATTGGAAGACCTTTGCTGTCTTTTCCACATGGGACTGTGACTCCCGGAAGGCCGCAGAGGTTAACTGCTACTGTGTAAATATCTCCAAGGTACATGGTAAGAGGGTCTTTTAAGCTCTCTCCGATTTTCGGTGCCGTAAATGGAGATGCAGGTGCAAGAAGTACATCATATTTACTGAATGCCTCGTTAAATTCTTTTTTGATCAGTGCTTTAGTACGGAGCGCTTTCAGATAATATGCATCATAATAACCGGAGCTTAACACGAAAGAACCAAGCATGATACGACGTTTTACTTCCTCTCCGAAAGCTTCTGTTCTTGTCTTTTTGTACATATCGTGGAGACCGTCATATTCTGCGGCACGATAACCATACTTTACGCCATCGAAACGTTCCAGGTTGGAACTTGCCTCTGCACTGGCGATAATATAATAGGCAGGAATCATGTATTCCATAGTCTTGATGGAAAAGAATTCTACTTCTGCGCCCATCTCTTTAAGAGTATCAAGTACGCCCATAAAGGATGCTTTTACTTCCGGATCAAGTCCTTCTGCAAGATATTCTTCCGGAACACCAAATTTCATACCTTTGACATCTCCTGTCAGTTCTTTGGAGAACTGCAGGTCTTCTCTTTTCATGGATGTGCTGTCTTTTTCATCATGTCCTGCAATAATTTCCAGAAGGGCTGCGCAGTCAGCTACATCTTTGCCAACCGGACCGATCTGATCCAGAGAGGATGCGTAAGCTACCAAACCGTAACGGGATACCGTTCCATATGTTGGCTTGATTCCGGTCACGCCACAGTAAGAACTTGGCTGCCGGATAGAACCACCAGTATCAGAGCCGAGTGCCAGGTAAGTTTCTCCTGCTGCCACTGCTGCACAGGATCCACCGGAAGATCCGCCCGGTACGTGTTCCAGATTCCATGGGTTTCTGGTGATGCCGTAAGCGGAGGTCTCTGTTGTACTTCCCATGGCAAATTCATCCATGTTTGTTTTTCCGATAATGACCAGTCCGGCTCTTTCCAGACGGTCAATAACTTCTGCATTATACTGAGGCACAAAATTCTCGAGAATCTTTGATGCACAGGTGGTTTTCTTTCCGTTAATACAGATATTATCTTTAATCGCAATCGGTACACCTGCAAGAGGACTGGTATAAGTACCGTCCTCAATGCCTTTTTGTACTTCTTCTGCACGTTTATATGCTTCTTCTTTATATGTGTCAAGATAAGCGTGTACTTCTGAATCCTGTTTCTCAATCTGTTCAAAAACAGTTTTTACTCCATCCAGGACGCTGACCTGACGCTGTTTTATTTTTTCCCCAAGCTGCAGGGCTGTTAATTTTTCCAACTCCATTGTCCTGTCTCCTATCCTATGGTCTTCGGAACCTGATACTGTCCTTCTTTTGCTTTTGGTGCATTTGCCAGCATTGCTTCTTTGTTGTCTCCGTTTGTGACAACATCCTCACGAAATACGTTTTCGTCCTGGAAAATATGGGACATAGGCTCTACTTCCGATGTATCCAGTTCATCCAGTTTCTCTACATAATCAAGCATTTTCTGCATTTGGGCCTTTGCTTTTTCCTTTTCTTCTTCTGAGAGGGAAAGCTTGGCCAGGATGCAGACATTTTCCATTGTTTCATCATCTATAATCTTTGCCATGATTTTCTCCTTATATATGCTGTCTATAGCATTCTATATTGCTTTTATTTCTTTCTTCCCGGAATCAATCTGCCGCTTCCGGTCAATATATAGACAGCTTTCCAAATTTCTGACTTATTTACGGCTCCAGACGGTTCATATCTCGCGGGAAGAGGCAGGTTTCACGAACATTCTCTTCGCCGATAAGCTGCATGGTCAGACGTTCCAGACCGATTCCCAGTCCACCGTGAGGCGGCATACCATGTTTGAAGGTATCCAGATACTGTTCCATACCTTCCTGTGTCATACCTCTGTCTTCAATCTTCTGTACCAACATGTTGTAATCATGGATGCGCTGTCCGCCTGTTGTGATCTCAAGGCCTTTGAATAACAGGTCAAAGCTTAAGGTAAATCTTGCATCTTCCGGATCATCCATTGCATAGAATGGACGTTTCTTTGACGGATAATGTGTGACAAATACGAAATCTGAGCCATATTCTTCTTTGAAATACTGTCCGATCAATGCTTCTTCTTCCGGTTCCAGGTCAAATGGGTTTCTGATCTTACGATTGTATTTCTGAGATACCAGTTCTTTGGCTACATCGAAACGGACTGCCGGGATTTTGGACACGTCCGGGATTTCAAGTTTCAGAATCTGTACTTCTTTTGCATATTCTGTTTTCAGAAGGTTCATGGCATACTGCAGGAATCCTGTTTCCATTGCCATGATTTCTTCGAAGCTGTCAATATATCCCATCTCGAAGTCCAGACTGGTATATTCGTTTAAGTGACGTTTGGTGTTATGTTTCTCAGCACGGAATACAGGACCTGTCTCAAATACTCTGTCAAATACGCCAACCATCATCTGTTTATAAAACTGTGGGCTCTGCGCAAGTACTGCAGGTTTGTGGAAGTAGCTGAATTTGAAAAGGTTTGCTCCACCCTCTGCTCCTCTGGCTCCGATCTTCGGAGTATGGATTTCTGTGAATCCCTGTCCGTAGAGATAATCACGGAATGCTTTTGTCAATGCTTCCTGGATTTTAAATTTGGAACGCTCCTGAATGTTTCTCAGGGAAATCGGTCTGTAGTTTAATTTTGCTTCCAGAGAAGTGTTCAATTTCCATTTGTCGATTGCCATTGGAAGGGGCTCTGCAGGTGTTGATAAGATATCAATATGACGGATACGAAGTTCTCTTCCGTGGGGTGCTCTCTCTTCTTCATGCAGGATTCCCTTCACCCTGATCGTCATTGCTTCCTTCAATTCATGAATGGAAACATTTGCCATTTCATTTTCATAGACTGTCTGGAATAAACCTTCCCTTCTTCTAAGAATGATAAATGCCACATCACCCATATTACGGATGCTGTGAACAGCGCCTTCGATTACGGCTTCCTGGTTCAGGAGATTATTACCTACGAGTTCCTCCCAGGTATTGATTTCTTTTTTCCATGTTTCATCCATAAATTCCATTTCCTCATCCTCCATTTCTTCATTTCTGAAAACCTTTATGATATCTCTATGAGTTTCATGTTCAAAAGTCTTTTCGTGCAGGCATGAACGACTTTCTGACCTCGAACCCCGGAATATCAAAAAGGCGTAATCAGAAAATCCGGAGACACTTGTTCCCTGGACTCTCTGATTACGCCTTTGTAATCATTCTTCCCGTTATTATCTATTTTATGTTTGTTTGTATTCTTTCTATATATAATATGATGTCAGGGCCAAAATGTATTTTGCCTCTAACTTAATATGAACAAAAATATATTTTTTATATTACCACATATTCTGTCAAAATAATATCGTCATTTTTTACAAAATTTTCCTTATTATTTTCGGATATTTTATTTAGAACGTGTTTGAAAAATCAGATTTCATCATACATCAGCATAAGCAACATCTGTGCGGTTTCTACCATGTTGGTTCCTGAATCCATGCTGCATTTCTGGATGTGTCGATATGCTTCCTCTTCTGTCATCTGGTTTTTTTCCATCAGAAGGCGTTTGGCATTCGAGATATAATTCTGTTCTTTTTTTGATCTGGGCTTTGGTTTCTTCTTTTCTTTTTTTATCCGGCGTTCCAGGTGATAGAGCATGTCATTGACCGTATCTATCAGTACGCTTGCTTTCATCGGCATCTGTACAGTGCTGACAGAATTCGGTGCTTCATCTATAATACGCTGAGAAGCCAGAAGCAGCATTTCAAAATACTGTGGCAGGTCATCGAGAGCGTCTTTATAATAGGCATCTGTCAACTTATACCCACATATCAGGACACCACTGTCAAGCTCTGAGATACTGGCCAGCGCATTAGAGACAGAGCTGCAGACAGAGGCTACTGTGAGCCCATGTCTGTTAAGTATTGTGCGTATTTTCTTTGCGTCTTCGATTTTCGGTAACGCAATCACAATGCTGCTGCTCATAACTCTGCCTCTCCTCTTTCTGTTACAGCCTGAGTCCCCACCCACTGCTTATTGCTTTTCGCAACCTCCGCAGGGGACTTGCTTGATTTTGATCAAGCGGATATTCGCAATCTCCACAGGGGACTTACTTGATTCGGTTAAATTCTGTATAAGTATTCCTCGATTTCCCAAGCTGAAATTTCTCTTGTATAACGCAGCCATTCTTTTTTCTTGGCTGCTGCGTATTCTTTACAAAATTCTGTTCCAAGTACTTCTTTGATCCAGTCACTCTGTTCAAAGTAATCAATTGCTTCGTTTAAATTTCCCGGAAGATTCTCAATCTTCATTGTTTTCTGGTCTGTTTCAGATAGCTCTCTGCTGGAGGACTTGGTCGGATAAATCTTCTTATGGATTCCATCCAGTCCTGCTGCCAGACATACTGCAAATACCAGATACGGATTTGCTGCTGCATCCGGACTTCTCAGCTCGATCCTTGTTTCCATACCTCTGGATCCCGGAATTCTTACCAGGGAATTCTGGTTATTCTTTGTCCATGTCAGTTCTGTCGGTGCTTCATATCCGGGAACCAGACGTTTATAGGAATTTACAATAGGATTGGTGATCAGTGCCATCTCTTTGCTGTGAGCCAGAAGACCACCTACAAAGTAATAAGCTTCTTCACTTAATTCCTGGGGATTTCCCGGATTGACGAATACATTTCTTCCATCTTTAAATAAGAAGAAATGAATGTGCATTCCAGAGCCGTTTACTTCTGCCCGCGGTTTCGGCATAAAAGTCGCATGAAGGCCATGACGCTTGGCAATAGTACGGACTGTCATTTTGAATGACATAACCCTATCTGCAATAGTACGCACTTCACCGTATTTAAAATCTACTTCATGCTGGGCAGGTGCAGTTTCATGGTGGGAGGATTCCACCTCAATTCCCATGTCTTCCAGATTTAATACAATATCACGTCTTGCGTTTTCACCTAGATCCACAGGACTGACATCCAGATATCCTGCCTTCTCATGTGTTACAGTGGTCGGAACTCCGTTATCATCTGTATGAAAAAGGAAAAATTCACATTCCGGATCTACCAGACAGGTATATCCCTCCTTCTTTGCCTCCCGGGCAGTTTTCTTCAGGATATATCTCGGACTTCTCTCATGAGGGGTTCCGTCCGGACAATAGATGTCGCATAACAGTCTGGCAACTTTTCCCTGCTGTGGTCTCCACGGAAGGATTGCAAAAGTGTCAAGATCCGGTCTTAAATACATATCCGGTTCAGACTCTCCTGCGATTCCTGCTATAAAGGAACCATCTACGATACATCGGTTATCCAGTGCACGGGGAAGTTCCCGGGCAGTTATGGCGATGTTTTTCAGCGTTCCGAACATATCTGTGAACTGGAGACGGATAAATTCCACGTCTTCCTCCTCAGCCATCTGTAATATTTCTTCTCTGGTATAATTCCCCATTTTCACTCACTCCTTGTCAGCATAATTTCTGCTGTTTTTGCATTCTTAATAATTCTTCGATACAGTTTTGTCCTGTCTGGAAATTTTATAGATTCTTTTGATATAATGATATAAAAAATGGCGCACCTTCTACAGTTACTTTTCTATAGAAAGAACGCCTTTGTTCATGTAGGCAATTATAACAATGTACCTGTTCTTTGTCAACTGCTTATTTTTTCATCGGCTCTTTCCATGTTACTGTGCATTCCGCTCTCAATAACATGCTTTGCTGCTTACATATAATTGCTATTTTGAGAATACCGCATCATTCCTCGAAAGAAGATATACGCAATACTGATTCCCTCGGTTCATGGATTTCTACCCCTTCTTCTAATGCAGCTTCAAGCCATGCTTTTTTTTCATCCAGGGCATTTGAAATTGCACTTTCTACTATTTCCCTTACCATTTCTACATATACTTTCTTTATCGGCTCATGTTTTGGTATTGTAATAGGCATACATCCAGACTTTTTAAATGTATAATGACTGCTTCCACTTCTCGGAACATTCATAAATAAATTTTTTCGTTTGTCATAAGCTCCTCCCACTGCCTTTAGGGACGCCACTGAAAAAGTGGTAAGTTTAGTATCACAGGGCGTCAAATATGTGCAAAAATGTTCCTTGATAATAAAATATTGCTAAAATAGTGTTTTGAGGGATGCAAAATCTACCCTTTTGAGAGATGAATTTTCCTATTCTTCCTCATTTGGGCAGACTTCTCCCTTTAGTTTTAAAATTCGTTTTAAATTGACTGCAAATATTGATACTGCTCCTTGAAGTTGCATGTTTGATAGTCCAGCAGCATCACAACGACTATATCCGTGTATATTTTTTAATTCACTATTTTTTGCCTCTATCATATAGCGGGTTTTGAAACGTTCCTTGAAATATTGTGTTTTTTGAAACGCTTCTTGATTTTTATGATAATCCGATTTAATAGTGATACTATACGTTTTGGTTTTTGCATTTTCTTTATAGCAGCCATTACGATAAGGACAGACATGGCATTTATTAATATCGAAAAAATATTTGATACGTGTATTCTTTTTCTGATTACTACGTTTGTCAATTCGATATTTTATAGCCAAATGCCCCGCTGGGCACTGCATGGTATCCGCATCTTTATTAAAGATAAAGCCGTCCTCTGAACGAGTCCCTTTTATGATGCTCGGGTTAAGCTTTGAAATTAATTTATAGTCATTGCTTTGTGCATCTTTTAAATTTTCCAGTGTGGAATATGCGGTATCTGCTATTACTTCATTAACGGTTGCACCTGCTGCTTTACTTTTTTGAACCAGTACTGGAAGTTCCTGACCATCAAATGCTTCGCCGGATGTGATTGTTGCTGCTGTGATAATCCGTTCATCTGTCATGGCCAAATGAGTTTTGTATCCGTAAAAAGAAGAATTGACCGTTTTATAGCCAATCCGGGCATCCGGGTCAATGGATTTGATCATAACAATAATTCCAGGTATATCTATAAAACGGGGCGAATTTAGCGCAGAACTCATTCTAAAGGAGAGAGACGGGAAAGGTTCCATGACTTTTTTCCCTCTGTTCCCAGGAGTTACATTGGCTTATATTTTTGTGAACTCTCCTGTCTGGACAGCCCCAGACTTTCACGATAATGGCTCCATGGAAACAGGACCATTGCTCTTAAATTACTGTGTAACAGGACGATGCGAACTCATTCTGAATAACGGGAACTTTGTGTATGTGAAAGATGGGGAGATATCCTTAACCGAACGATTCGCCAGACAGCAATACGTTTATCCCCGCCGAATCTATGAAGGAATTGAGTTTTTTGTGGATATGGATACCGTAAATGCTCAAAGTTCCTGGGTAGAGGCTGAATTTGATATTGATTTCCACAGACTCAGAGATTTTTACTGCCCGGATGGGGGTACTTATATTGCGTCGGTTACGACTGAGATAGAAGAAGTCTTAAAAAAGCTGTGGTCATTACTGGATATTTCTGTTCCGCTGGCAATCCCACAAATGAAAATCTATACCCTTGCCCTGTTTTCACTGCTTCAAAATCTGAAAGAAATACCACCTTCCCAAGCCTGCAC
Organism: Blautia sp. 1001283B150304_161114_C9; assembly: GCF_015668165.1. NCBI lineage: Bacteria > Bacillati > Bacillota > Clostridia > Lachnospirales > Lachnospiraceae > Blautia > Blautia sp. 1001283B150304_161114_C9. Next base: position 136,211 of record NZ_JADPGO010000006.1, read on the forward strand.
ATTCTTCACAGAAACACAGGTAGACATTGCAAAACGTGTGGAAAAAATCATCACTTCTGATCTGCGCCAACACCATCCTGCGTGGGAACTGGCTGCACAGTTTTCCGTCAGTGAAACCAGCCTGAAGAACTACTTTCGCGGAGTTTATGGTCAAAATATATCAATTTATTTACGTGAAGTTCGTATGCAACGAGCTGCTGAATTACTCACTACTACAAACTTATCTGTATCGGAAATTGCAGAACAAGTTGGTTATTTGAATCAAAGCAAGTTTTCTTCGGCATTTAAGAAGCAGTTCAACGCTTCGCCATTAGAATTTAAGCGCCGCAAAAATTTAGAGAGAAATACTTCCAACTGACGGGTTCTAACATTTTTCACAATAAATATTTTTATTAGAAACTCATGACAAATGAAGTCAGAGTCATTTCTTATATTATAGGAAGTGACTCTGATTATTATAATTTACACCACTTTACAACTTTTTCTGTTCCGACAGCAGATACCTTATTTTTGCTGATATTATCCATACTGGCCTTAGAATCCGCACATTCCATCCGGTTTCTATATCAGCATTTTTTATCCAGAATAACGGAGAAATCACTGAATGTATTTTATTATGCATGTTCCTATGCAAAGATTGATCATTCCAGATTTATGAATACTACTGTCAGGATTGTTTTGAAGCTGATACCGGATTCATTGCAGACACAGCCTGTATTTCTGTGCGTGGATGATACGATGGTATCTAAATTTGGCACAAAATTTGAAAATGTTTCAAAACTGTTTGACCATGCCGCACACAACGGTTCCAACTATCTGAATGGACACTGCTTTGTGAGTGTCATGCTCTGCGTACCTGTCTGGAATGGGGATAAAGTATATTATCTTTCACTTACTTTTTGTTTTGAATACTCTTCCAATAACTGACTTGCATTGTAATTTTTCTTTTAAAGAATATCTGAGCGGAAATCCTTTTTTAACTAAACGTAATTCATTTTGCACATTATAGCTGACAACATTCTGTCCTAATATCAATATAGAAAACAATAATACATGCCTTCTTTCATCAGCATAATCATTGTATCAGGATAAAGTTCACAAGGTATCCGCAATACGTTCCCTTAAGTTCATGTCATTATTGAAATCGTACATATTTCAGTATAAAAAGTTCAGTATTCAAATTCTGACTATTTATAGTAAATATGGTCTATCAAAATGACTATTTTCTGTTTCATTATTTAACTTAACCAAACAATTCCTATGCATAAAGACGGAATTCACTTTACATTTCCCCTATATATTTTTCTGCCATATGTACTGCCATAGCACCATCTGCAACAGCTGTTACTATCTGACGAAGTAACTTTGTTCTGACATCTCCTACAGCATAAACACCTGGAATACTCGTTTCCGTATTTTCACCTGCCACAATATATCCTTTATTATCCAGTTCTATCTGATTCTCTAAAAAATCTATTGTCGGTTTTCTTCCTATGCTCACAAACAAGCCGTCACATTCTATAATGTTTTCTTCTCCTGTAACTGTATCTTTCAACCGCACACCAGTCAATCGTTCTCCATAAAGCAGTTCTTTTACTGTACTATTCCATCGAAACTCTATATTTTCAGTTTTCATCAGCTGGTCATTGTAAATTTTTGTTGCACGTAATGTATCTCTTCGATGAACAATGATAACTTTCTTAGCAATTCGACTTAAAAGAGTAGCATCTGATACAGCAGAATTTCCACCACCAACAACAACCACAATCTTATCTTTATAAAACATACCATCACAGGCGGCACAATAAGCAACTCCATGACCTATCAATTCTTTTTCTTTATCAAGACCAAGTTCTCTTGGATTTGCTCCTGTAGCTATCACTACTGTTTTCCCAATATAAATTCCCGAACTAGTTTCTACTCTCTTAAGCTTTCCTGCTAAATCCATATTAAAAACTTCTGCATATTCACTTTTAGCACCATATTTTTCCGCCTGTTTTTGCATTTTCTCTGCCAATGAAAATCCGTCAATTCCATTTTCAAAACCAGGATAGTTATCAATCTGCCATGTCAGTGACATCTGGCCACCTGCAGATAATTTTTCTAAAACAATTGTTTCAAGTCCTGCTCTGGCTGCGTATAATGCTGATGTATACCCACCAGGTCCTCCTCCCACGATAATCATATCGTAAACATGATTTTCATTCATACAACAGTCCTCCTATTTTATTTTTCCAAAGCTTCATTAATAAAGTTTTCTATCATTTTTTTTGATTCGGGTGCAACAATAGAATCTATTGCCTTTCCATCTCGATATAAAACTAGCGTAGGAATTATCTCAATCTTTTCAGCTTCTGCAATCTGTGGTTCTTCATCAATATTTACTTTTCCTGCAATAAGAATATCGCTGTATTCTTCACTTATTTTTTCATAAGCTGCTCCAATTCTACGGCAATAACCACACCAAGGTGCCCAGAAATCAACCAAAATCAGTTTTTCCTTATGAATTAATTGTCCAAACTTTTCTTTATTTATATTTATTGATGTCATATTTTTTAACCCCTTCTCCTGTTTGAACTTAATATACCCCATAAAAGATCTTGCTTCCGTGATGATATCACAGAAAAGACAATTTACTTTATTACGCTTCTTTTTATTTCTATTTACGGCATATGCCAGTTATATAATTGACACATCTCAATAAATTAAGTATACTCCCGTCTTTGACAGTTACAAAAAGATGGGAGTATTATACGTTCAATTCATTACTTTCGGCAAGTAAGAAATAATCAATATGAAAATAACAAAAAAGGATGCGCTACGGTAACTTCTCCATTACCTTGGCACATCCTTTCGTATTATTATTTTTTACTATTCTTCTTAATGACAATTATGGCTTCCACATCCGTGCTCACCACAGGTATGTCCTTCCCCGTGGCTGTGCTCATGGTGAGAACACTTCACATCCGGATTGTAATCCAGTGTTTCATTAATAAAGGCTTCTACTGCTTCATCCGCATCTCCGGAAACTCCTCCGAAAAGCTTAATACCGGCTGCCGCTAATGCTGTCTGTGCACCGCCTCCGATTCCGCCACAGATCAGTACATCTGCATTCAATGCATTAAGAACTCCCGCCAATGCACCATGTCCGCTTCCATTCGTATCTACTACTTCTGAATGTACTACTTTTCCTTCCTCTACATCGTAAATCTTAAATGTCTCTGTGTGTCCAAAGTGCTGGAAAATCTGTCCATTTTCATATGTTACTGCTATTCTCATGATACCTTCTCCTTTTTCTTCTGCATATTTTTTGTATATTTCCTGTTTATAACATCCTCCAAAGCTGCAGTTGCTGCTCTGACCGTCACAGATTATGAAATCCCCACCCTCAATTCTAAGCGGATGTCCATCAATAAGTGCATCTGCTATTTTCTTCCTGGCAATCTCGTAAATCCGTTGAACTGTTGTTCTTGCGACTTGCATAGATGCTGCACATTGCTCCTGACTATAACCTTTCTTGTCCAAAAGACGAATTGTCTCATACTCATCTACCGTCAGAACAATAGGTGTTTTTTTCTCAGTATTATCTGCCGGAAGGAATTCTAAAATATTGGGGAAATGACAGACTTTTCTGCACTTTACTGGTCTCGGCATAAACTGCTCCTTTCTCACTTTTCTTATATAATAGTCCTATAAAAGGCATATGTCAATAATGTTTTTTGACATATGCCTTTTATAGATCACCTAATAGTATTACTTATTTTCATTATTTTTTAATTTACAGATACCTTGCGTCATTGTTCCCATTGGACAAAATGTACACCAGGTTCGTGGCTTATATAACACCATTACAATCAACCCTAACAGCAGCGATGTAAGCATCAAACTATAAAATCCAAAACTAAACTGTGCCACCCAATCAGCTACTGTTCCTGCAGTGTATGTCCATCCCCATGGAACACGGAATGTCCAGAATAGTTTGATGGCTTCACGCAAGGAAGATGCTCCGGCACCAACTAAATATGTCTGAAATACCATGTTACCAAACATTGTAAGGAAAAATATCAAAAAGCCATATCGGAACCATTTTGAACTCATCCATCTCGGGGTTGGTTTATTTCTTGAGCATTTTAAATCTCTACCAAGCTTACTAAAAAGCTGGCCACGTCCACACAAATGATTACAGAAAAATTTATTTCCACCGAATATTGCTATTCCTAACGGCACCAAGAAATCAATCATCCCAAACCAAGCGAACAAAATATTAAAAAAACCGAGAGCAAAATAAATGATCGCCCATATCTATAAATAATCATACCAATGCTTCTTTTTCTTCACACTGTTACCCTCTCTTTCATTTCAATTCGGTCCAAAAATGTAAAACTGACATCTCCCTGCATTATTTATCCCTCCCTCATATTTGCAACCGTCATATATTATAATCAGTATATTTTTATTTATGGCATATGTCAATTATATAATTGACGCATCTAAAAAAAACAAGTATACTATGTTCGTAAAGGAGATAACGGTTATGAACTTCGAAAATTATTTTCCACTATGGAATGACTTAAATACAGCACAGAAAAAACTAATTTCAGACAATTTAATCACACAGTATGTAAAAAAAGGAACAATCATTCACAATGGAAACCTGGATTGTACTGGATTATTACTGGTTAAATCCGGGCAGCTTCGAACCTACATGCTTTCAGATGAAGGACGAGAGATTACACTTTACCGTCTGTTCGATATGGATATGTGTCTTTTATCCGCCTCATGTATCATACGCTCCATTCAATTTGAAGTAACCATTGAAGCAGAAAAAGATACGGATCTTTGGATCATCCCTGCTGAAATCTATAAGGGCATTATGAAGGAATCTGCTCCCGTCGCAAACTATACCAATGAGTTAATAGCCACCCGTTTTTCTGATGTCATGTGGCTGATTGAACAAATCATGTGGAAGAGTTTGGATAAGCGTGTTGCTTCATTTCTTTTAGAAGAGACCTCTATCGAAGGAACAAACGAGCTGAAAATCACTCATGAGACGATTGCTAATCATCTTGGTTCCCACAGGGAAGTTATCACTCGAATGCTTCGATACTTTCAAGGCGAGGGTCTCGTCAAACTCTCCCGCGGCAAAATCACAATCCTTGATCCAAAAAGACTGGAAATACTCCAAAGGTCATAAAATTGTTTTTCTGTAACATATAAAGAAGAATCCTCCATTTATCAGAATTATGAAAGTCATTCTAATAAATGGGGGATCTTTTTATATTACGAGAAAATTATAAAAATATTATGATTATTTTTAATAATCCATACCACATGCATATGCCTTTTCAATCAGCGCACGGTCATTGACAACTGCATCATAGAAGCGGAATCCGCCGGAGAAGTTGTATGTTTCATATCCATTTCCTTCCAGAATACGACTGGCAATATAACTTCGCAGCCCACTCTGGCATATCAGGTAAACAGGCTTTCCCTTCTCAATTTCATTGATACGTTCCCTTAGTTCATCTACAGGAATGTTTTTGAATCCATCCATATGCCCCCTGTTAAATTCACCTACAGTTCTCACATCCAGCAACACAACACTTTTATCTCTAGAAATCTTATCCATATCTTCCAGATGCCATTGTTTTAAGGTACCTTTTGCTATATTGTCTATCATGAATCCTGCCATATTTACAGGATCCTTGGCAGAGGAATAAGGCGGTGCATATGCGAGATCCAAATCCTTCAGCTGGGTTGCCTTCAACCCTGCATGAATTGCTGTTGCCAGCACATCAATACGTTTATCAACTCCTTCATATCCAATAATCTGAGCGCCAAGCAAACGATAGGTCTCTTTTTCAAAAACCACCTTCATGGTCATCACTTTTCCACCAGGATAGTAACCGGCATGACTCATAGGAGAAAGAATTACTGTATCTACCTCTAATCCTGACTTTTTGGCATTGGTTTCATTGATACCTGTAGTGGCTGCTGTCATATCAAACACTTTGATAACAGAACTTCCCTGACTGCCCAGGTAACGACTATCACCACCACAAATGTTATCCGCGATGATCCTGCCCTGTTTATTGGCTGGTCCTGCCAAAGAAATCAGCGCATCATTACCCGTAACATAATGTTTTACCTGAACTGCATCACCTGCAGCATAAATATCCGGTACAGAGGTTTCCATTCTGTCATTCACTACAATACTTTCCTTGATGCCAAGTTCCAGACCAGCTTCTTTTGCTAATGCTGTGTCTGGTGTGACTCCGATTGCTAGCACCACCATATCAGCCTGAAGGGATGGATTATCTTTTAATAAGATCTCCACTCCATTGTCTTTTCCTTTAAATCCTTCTACTGTATAGCCTAGTACCAGTTTTATTCCATACTTTCTCATTTCATTATGGATCATGGATGCCATATCCGGGTCAAATGGATTCATCAGCTGCTTAGGTCGTTGGACAATCGTAACATCCATGCCAAGCTCCCTCAAATTTTCTGCCAGCTCTAAACCAATAAAACCGCCACCAGCCAACACAGCAGATTTTGGATGATTCTTATTAATATATTCCTTTATCAGAAAAGTATCTTCTACAGTACGAAGTGTAAATAGTTTATTAATACCTACTCCAGGAAGTCTCGGCTGTGTTGGCTTTGCACCTGGAGAAAGGATCAGCTTATCGTAATTTTCTTCAAATATTTCACCGTTTTCTAAATTCTTCACTGAAACAGTTTTACGTTCCGGATGTATGGAGATAACTTCATGATGAATTTTCATATTAATACGGAAGCGTTTAAAAAAGCTCTCAGGTGTCTGTAGTGTAAGTTCTTCCGGATCTGTGATCACGTCTCCAATATAATATGGAAGCCCACAATTCGCATAGGATATGTATCCGGATCTTTCAAACACAGTAATTTCTGCATGTTCATCCAGTCTTCGTATTCTTGCAGCAGCTGTAGCTCCTCCGGCTACACCTCCTACGATTATTACCTTCATCTTATTTTTCCACCTTTCCTGAATAAGCAGCAATGCCACCGATATTATTTACTTTAGAATATCCCATTCGTTGCAACAACCCTGTTGCTTGACGACTTCGGGCTCCGGAATAACAGTATACAAACAGTGGAATTTCTGTATTCTTCACTACTGAAACAACATTGTTAAGTTGTTGTAACGGTACATTTTTACTTTCTGGTATATGCCCTTCCTGATATTCCTGCGGAGTACGTACATCCAGCAGAACTGCACCAGCAGTCCTTTTATATTCCTCTATCCCTTGATTAATATTCGCCTGTTTAAGGAAATCAAAAAATCCCATTAGTGCACCTCCTCCTTAAAGCATTTCTAAAATTGCATTCTTAGGTCTCGCACCTGAAACCTGTTGTACGATCTTCCCATTCTTCATAACCACCAAAGTTGGGATACTCATAATACTAAATTCACTTGCCAGTTCAGGCTGCTCATCCACATTGATTTTACCAACTCTGATATCAGGGCGTTCACCTGCAATCTCCTCTATGATAGGAACCACCATACGACAAGGAGCACACCAAGGCGCCCAAAAATCCAAAAGGACAGGTTTATCGGAATTCAGTACTTCGTTCTGAAAATTATTTTTATTGATATTAATAGCAGACATTTTACAGTCCTCCTTATCTTTTTCTTTTTGTAGATTTATTATAGTCTTAATTTCATTTATTTTCCGTGATTACATCACCATACCTCATTAACTTAACTTCTTGCCATACCATCTACACTTAATATAACACCTGTAATGTAACTCGCCTCATCTGAAGCAAGAAACACAAACGCATTGGCAATATCTTCTGGCTGTCCAAGACGATGCAATGGAATTCTTTCAATCATAGGTTCGATAACTTCCTTTGGCACGGCCTTCATCATATCAGTTTCTGTAATCCCAGGTGCAACAGCATTAACACGAATACCTTTAGGTCCTAGTTCTCTTGCTAATGATACAGTCAATCCGTTTACTGCAAACTTCGATGCCGGATAAGCAAACCCACTTGGCTGTCCCGAAATACTCACCATGGAAGAAGTTGAGAGAATGACCCCCTTGCCTCTTGCCACCATACATTCTGCTGCTACACGAGTAGTATTAAATACTCCTTTTACATTTAAATCCATGACTTTATCAAAAGTCTCCTCTGTATAATCCATAAATGAGGTGTTTTCTGAAATCCCTGCATTATTTACCAGTATGTCGACACATCCATATTTTTCAGTTGCCTCTTTAAAAGCCTTTCTGACAGACTCCATGCTTGCCAGATTTGGACTAATTCCAGCAACTATTGCATTGGGATATTTTTCTTTTAATTTATCTACAGCAACATCTGCCGATTCCTGTGAACTTGCTGCCAACACAACTGAAGCACCTTCCTTCAAGAATTTATCAGCTGTAGCAAATCCTATACCACGGCTTCCACCCGTAATGATTGCAACTTTATCTTTTAATCTCATTTAGACTACCTCCTTACTTTGTTTGTAGTTACATTATAAGCAAAAGGTAAATCATTTTCTGTGATATCATCACAAACTATCGCAATAAAAAACCCTGTTGCTCACACGCACCAGGGTTTTTGTTTATCTATCCGTATTTAAATAATCAGAATTTTATTCAACTTCTGAAAACTGATCTTTTCCAACATTACATAATGGGCATTCAAAATCTTCTGGAACGTCCTCCCACTTTGTTCCTGGTGCAATACCACCTTCAGGATAACCTTCCTCTTCATCATATTCCCATCCGCAAACGTCACATACATATTTCATTAGTTTGTTCCTCCCTTTACCTTCTCCCTGCATTTTTGGCAAATACCTTTAAATGAAATATCCTAATCCAAAAATTCGATTCCATGAGTGTTATGAATTCTTTCCAGCAAATCC